>DAOWGY010000359.1 GCA_030641695.1 Gammaproteobacteria bacterium | reverse complement strand
GGCCCAAATTGATCGGGCCTCACTGTAACGTGAGGCCGGAATGGGAAAAGCGTTATTCTTCGTCGTCGATTTCGGGTTGCGACACGACCTGCTCGCCACGGTAGAAACCGTCGGGCGAAACACGATGCCGCAGATGGGTCTCCCCGGACGTCGGGTCGACCGACAGGGCCGGGTTTTTTAGTTTGTCATGCGAACGTCGCAAACCGCGACGCGAAGGTGTCCTGCGACTCTTCTGAACAGCCATTGCAATCTCCTGTTCACGACAACGCCACTTGCGCTGTCATTAGTATTCACTATCGACCGGCCAACAGACCGGCACGTTACCTGTTTTCATCGATCTGCGCTTTCAATGTCGCAAACGGTTTCGTCGTTTGCGGCGTATCGCCTGCAGTCGCATCGAATTCCCTGCACGTATCCGCCGTTTCGTGCATGGCGGATAAAGGCATTGCCATGATTAAAGCCTCTTCAACGATATCGGCCGGCCGCAGTGTTGCGTCGTCCAGTTCCCACACATCGAAGTCTTCACCCCCCGTCGCGCTCTGCCCGGTCGTGACCGGCAACACGCGCAGCGCCACTGATAACGCCAGTCGAAATGGCTCCAGGCAACGCTGACAAACCGCATCGACCGTGGCCGCCACCTCGCCCTCGAGCATCACAACCTGCTTCTGCGCGTCAAGATACCCGAACGACAGCCGCCCGGTTATCGCCGAGTCGCGCCAGTCACGCGGGAGTTTATCAGGATCGAGCGCTGCGAGGTCTGCTTCGACAATCCCGGATAATCGTTCGAAATCGCTGATTTTCTCAGCTATTTCAATAACTTGACCTGTATCGGCAAGTTCCGCCAAAGTACGACGATCTCGCAATGGATTGCCCATGGCGCGCGCATGATAAGGACACTGGCCGCCACTGTCAAAGCCCCGGGCGGAAAAATATCGGCCTTCGGCCGCAAACTCGGTAGACTTCGCTGTTTTGAGCCCAAGCGCCTGATTTTTTTATGCAAAATCCTTCAGCACCCGCGATATTCCTGGCCTCGTCGTCGCAGTACCGGCGCGGACTGCTGGACCGCTTGCTCGCTGAATACGAGGCCGTGTCGCCGGACGCCCCGGAGGACAATGATCAGGGACTGGAACCCGCCGCCCTCGCCAGCCATCTCGCCAGATCCAAGGCCGAAGCGGTATCCGCCAGTGCTCGCGACGCACTGATCATCGGCGCCGATCAGCTGGCAGTACTCAACGGCACGGTCCTCGGCAAGCCCGGCAGCCATCAGAAAGCTGTGGAGCAATTGCTCGCCGCGTCGGGGAAGTCGGTGAGATTTCTGACCGCAGTCTGCATGCTCGACCCGGTGACACGGACGCGATACGAGCACCTCGACGAGACGACGGTGTATTTCCGGGAATTCGACCGGCGCCTGGCGGAGGCCTACCTGCGGCTGGACGAACCGTATGACTGTGCTGGCAGTTTCAAGCTGGAAGGCGCCGGCTTTGTCTTGTTCGAGTCTGTAAAAACGGACGACCCGACCGCGTTGATTGGACTGCCCATGATCTGGATCGCCGATCGCCTGCTGCAACTCGGTTATTTGCTACCCTAGAGAAGCATTGATGGGGTCGGACCTACGCAAGTCGTTGTTTAAAATAATAAAACGATCCTCAAAGAGCAGCTGATAAGCGCTAATTCACCACTTTTTGCCGAGAAAATGACGATTACTACGCGGCAACGGTGTCCGCATTCTTAACGATCCGCTTTTGCCGCCAAATACGGCGATTAAGCCACATTTCGACTACCTTCTGTTCGAGAATCTATTGTCAATCAGAGGCTTGCGGTGGTCTGACCCCTCTTTTACGCTCGTCTTTTCCGACCCATTTCAACCAGGCCGATGCTCAAGAAGCGCTCGAGGTCATCGGCCAGCGGCGCCGTAAAATGCAACTCGTTGCCGTGTTCGTCAGGGAACGCGATGGACTGCGCGTGCAAGAACAGTCGTGGCAGGCCGAAGCGCTTCGCGATGCGATTCGCGTCCGGATCACCGTAGCGCTCGTCACCCGCGATCGGAAGACCCTCACTTTGCATATGTACGCGGATCTGGTGCGTCCGGCCCGTGAGCGGAGAGCATTGCACCAGGCTGTAAGCGCCGAAAGTCCGTGACAGACGAACTCGTGTCTGCGCGGCCTTACCCTCGTCGCTGACGATCACGTGGCGTTCCCCGCCCTTGCGATTGGTGACGAGCAGGGGCTTGTCGATCAGCCGCTCGCCAAGTTGCCAGTCACCCACGGCCAGCGCCAGATAATTTTTCTCGACGATGCCCTCCCGGAATTTCTCATGCAATGCGCGCAGCGCGCTGCGTTTCTTCGCAAGCACCAGGCACCCGGACGTCTCCCGGTCGAGCCGGTGGACGAGCGACAGGTCCCGGAGGTCCGGTCGCGCGTGACGCAACAGCTCGATGACGCCGTGGCTTACCCCGCTACCGCCGTGAACAGCGACGCCGGTCGGCTTGTCGACGACCAGCAGACGTTTATCCTCGAAGAGCACGTGATCCGCGATCGCGGCGCTGAGCGCAGCCGGCGGGGGCGCGCCTTCCCTGTTGATACGCACAGGTGGTATCCGGACCTCGTCGCCGTCGGCGAGCCGGTATTCGGCCCTGACTCGACCGCCGTTCACCCGCACTTCGCCGCGTCGAAGCAGCCGGTAGAGGCGCCCTTTCGGGACCCCCGGGAGTTCGCGGCGTAAGAAATTGTCAACTCGCTGGCCGGCCATGTCGGCGTCGATGCTGACCTTTCGCACTGAGGTCGAGCGGCCATCGGCCTCATTCGTGGACTTTTGTTGCATGATCAATGACTTGATGGATCGCCCGGGTATGCTATATTCAATGCCGTGTGACGTCCCGCAGACCTCTGTCGGGCATCACCGAAGTACAAGCGGCATCCGATCGATACTCGATCATGAGTTGGCCGCCTGTTTCGGAAACCATTTTACAGACATTTTTGCACGGGTCCCGCAACACGCGAGATCCGAACCGGTCACGCATGACTGTGACCAGATTCCACTGGCAGCGAGCACGGAAAACGGCAAGCGCCAGAGCGGCAAGGCCGCAGGGAAATCATGACAGATTTTTCGCATGACCCGATCTCTACAGATCGAGTCAACACAAGTTATTCGAGCCTCGGGCACGGCGCTGAGATGCGCCACAATCGTTCACGCCCGGCTCCCATGACCTGCGTCCTGCCCGCTCGCCCCGATTCGCTGCCCTCAAATACAGAAGTAGGGCAACATGAAAAGAATGCTAATCAATGCAACTCAGGAAGAGGAGTTGCGTATGGCGATGGTCGATGGCCAACGCCTCTATGACCTGAATATCGAAGGACCCGCGAGCGAACGCAAGAAAGCCAATATTTACAAAGGCAAAATCACACGCATCGAGCCCAGCCTCGAAGCGGCGTTCATCGATTACGGGTCCGAGCGCCACGGATTCCTCCCACTCAAGGAAATCTCAAGCGAGTACTTCGTAAAGGAAGTCGCCTCCGGGTCGAAACCGAATATCCGCGACGTCCTCAAGGAAGGCCAGGACATTGTCGTGCAGATCGACAAGGAAGAGCGCGGCAACAAGGGTGCGGCGTTGACGACCTTTGTCAGCCTCGCCGGCCGCTTCATCGTCCTGAAACCCAACAAAGACCGATCCGGCGGCGTGTCGCGCCGTATTGTCGGCGACGATCGCGATCTGGCTCGAAAATCACTGTCAGGTGTCGAGATACCGGACGGCATGAGCGTTATTCTGCGCACCGCCGGCATTGACCGAAGCGGCGAGGATCTCACATGGGACCTGGAGAATCTGCTCGCCGTCTGGCACGCAATCCTCAATGTCGTTCTGCAACGGCCGTCCCCGTTCCTGATCTACCGCGAAAGCAATGCGATCGTCCGCGCGCTGCGCGATTACATGACGACCGAGATCGGCGAAATCCTGATCGACAACGACGCTACCTACAAGGAGGCCACCGAGTTCGTCGAGCAGGTGATGCCGCACAATTTGCGCAAGATCAAGCATTACTCCGATCCTGTACCGCTGTTTACACGTTTCCAGATCGAGTCGCAGATCGAGTCGGCGTTCGCACACAATGTGACGCTACCATCCGGCGGCAGCATCGTGATCGATCATACCGAGGCAATGGTCTCGATCGACATCAACTCCGCACGGGCGACCAAGGGCAGCGACATCGAAGCGACCGCGCTGAATACGAATCTCGAAGCCGCCGACGAAATCGCGCGACAGCTGCGTATCCGGGACCTCGGCGGCCTGGTGGTCATCGATTTCATCGATATGGGGCCGCAGAAAAATCAGCGGGCGGTCGAGAATCAGCTGCGCGAGGCGGTGCGACAGGACCGTGCGCGCGTGCAGATCGGCAAAATTTCACGGTTTGGATTGCTGGATAGGTCGCGGCAGCGGCTGCGGCCGTCACTGGGCGAATCGAGCTACCAGACCTGCCCGCGTTGTTCCGGCTTCGGCACGATCCGCAGCGTCGAGTCGCTCGCGCTGGCCATACTTCGTATCGTAGGTGAAGAAGCGCGCAAGGAACGCACGACCAAGGTCATTGCGCAGCTACCGGTCGAGGTCGCAACGTACCTGTTGAATGAAAAGCGAGACTGGGTGCAGAGTGTCGAGACGCGCCACGACACGCAGGTCGTGCTCGTCGCCAACTCGGCGCTCGAGACACCGCATTACGACGTGCGGCGCGTTCGCGACGACCAGGCTGAATTACCCGAAAATGCCGGCGTCAGTTACGCGCTCGCCGCGGTGGAGCCGGAACCCGACGTCCCGACGTCGATGCAGGATCGCAAGGAGGCCGAACAGGC
>DAOWGY010000312.1 GCA_030641695.1 Gammaproteobacteria bacterium | reverse complement strand
GAGCCAGCAGGGATTCAGGATGCGCACGGCGCGCGGCCGAGTCGCGACGAAAAACGCCTAGGTCCATTTCGGGCTCACGCCGCCGGCATCCGAAGCGAGTCCCGGGTTGCCTTTGTTCGATCAGGCTCGACCTGCAGCCGTTTACACTGGTCGGCGCGACGACACGAGCCGGCTTGCTGACGTCGCCGCTCCGCGACCGTTTCGGCATCGTGCAGCGCCTCGAGTTCTATTCGACGGAAGACCTCGAGGCGATCGTACGGCGCTCTGCCGGAATCCTGAATCTACCCACGGAAGATGACGGCGCCCTACAGATCGCGCGCCGCGCGCGCGGCACGCCGCGCGTTGCGAACCGGCTGCTGCGTCGCGTCCGCGACTATGCCGAGGTCGAGGCCGACGGTGTCGTCAACGGGCCCGTCGCAAGCAGCGCGATGGACATGTTGCAAGTCGATCCAAACGGCTTCGACGCAATGGACAGGAAACTTCTGCGGACGATTATCGAGAAGTTCGACGGCGGGCCCGTCGGCATCGACAGCCTCTCGGCTGCCATCGGCGAGGAACGCGGCACGATCGAAGATGTCATCGAGCCGTTCCTGATCCAGCAGGGATTCATGATGCGCACGTCGCGCGGCCGAGTCGCGACGAAAAACGCCTATGTCCATTTCGGGCTCACGCCGCCGGCATCCGAAGCGAGTCCCGGGTTGCCTTTGTTCGATCAGGACTGAACTTTACTATGACGGATTTTGCAAACACGAAACCCTTCGAGTGGCCTGTCCGCGTTTATTACGAAGACACCGACGCGCAGGGTGTCGTGTACTACGCGAACTATTTTCGTTTCATGGAACGCGCACGCACCGAATGGCTGCGTGCGCTGGGCGTCAATCAGGAACAGATGCTGCACGAGGAACGCCGTATGTTCGTGGTTACGAAGACCGAACTCGAGTTCGTTGTTGCTGCGAGATTCAACGATGAATTGATCGTCACGGCGCGGCTCTCGGGCCTGTCGCGTGCGACTTTCGATATCGAGCAGAAAATATACCGTGGCAGCCTCGACGGCACCCTGTGCTGCCGGGGGGGAATACGAGCCGCGTTGTTGAACGCCGACACGCTGAGACCGCTACGTGTGCCGGCTTCGTTATTCGAGGAAAACCAGTCATGACAAGCGACCTTTCGGTCATCGGCCTGTTGTTACAGGCAAGCATCCCCGTGCAGATCGTGATGATCCTCCTGATAATCGCGTCCCTGGTCTCGTGGACAATCATCTTTACCAAGCGCCGGCTGCTACGCCGCACCCGCTCCGCCTCCGATGATTTCGAAGCGGCATTCTGGTCGGGTGGCGATCTCAATACGCTGTATCAGAGCGCCGCCAGGGAAAAAGGCGGCACGATCGGCATGGCAAGCATTTTCGAAGGCGGATTTCGGGAATTCAATCGCGGCCTGCAACAGGGCCAGGTGAACGCCGAAAAGCTGGTCGAGGAATGTCGCCGCGCCATGAACGTATCGAGGATGCGCGAGGTCGATCGACTGGAGCAGGGGCTGGCACAGCTTGCGACGATTGGTTCGACGAGTCCCTACGTCGGCCTGTTCGGCACTGTGTGGGGCATCATGAATGCGTTCATGGAGATCGGCAATATGCAGTCTGCGACGCTCGCGACCGTGGCGCCGCCAATCGCCGAAGCGTTGATTGCGACTGCTATGGGACTGTTTGCCGCGATCCCGGCCGTGATTGCGTACAACCATTACGCCGACAAGGTAGTGCGTCTCGAGTATCGCTACGAGGGCTTCACTGAGGAATTCTCGAGCATCCTGCAACGTCACGCGCGCGCTAAACGAGGGGCCTGACATGCCTACGCCACTGCAGAAACGCAAGTTGATGGGGGAAATCAACGTCGTCCCGTACATCGACGTCATGCTCGTTTTGCTGGTCATCTTCATGGTGACCGCGCCGCTGCTGACACAAGGTATCGAGGTCGACCTGCCGAAGGCCGCCGCGGAACCGATTCAGGACGTGCCGAATCAGCCGCCGCTCGTATTGAGCGTTGATGCAGAGGGCAATCTCTATATCAATGTCGGCGACGACGAGGATCTACCGACCACGGGCGAGGAGGTCGTGCGTCGCGTCGGCATCGTGCTGCGCACTGCGCCTGAGACACCGATACTCGTGAAAGCAGACCGCGCCGTACCTTACGGTAATGTCATTGGTGCCATGGTGCTGTTGCAAAAGGGCGGTGCGGAAAGCCTCGGTTTCGTCACCGACCCGCTGGATACGTACCCGGTTCCCGAGTAATACGTGGTTCGCGACAGTCACAACATTGTCCCGATGTTCATGGCCGTGCTGTTGCATGGCCTGCTGGTGGCAGCAATGCTGGCAACGTTCGACTTCTCCAGCCGCAAGCCGCCGCCGATGCCGCTCCTCATCAAAGGTACGCTCGTTGCCGACAGTACCATCGTGTTGCCGCCACCCGTCGAAAAACCGGCGCCGCCGGAACCTGTCGTGGATACGACGACGGAGCAGGCCCGTCTTGTAGCGGAAGAGGAAAAACGCCGCCACGATGCCTTGATTGAGCAACAACGGCTCGATGCGTTGCGTAAACAACAGCAAGCCGAGGAGCAGCGCAAGCGTGAAGAGGCGGCTCGCCGGCAGCGCGAGCAGGAAGCCCGGCGAGAGCGTGAGCAGGAAGCGGAACTCGAACGCAGACGAGTCGAAGCCGAGCTGCAACGGCAGCGCGAAGTCGAGCGCCAGCGCGCCGAAAACGAACGCCTGCGGCGCGAATCCGAGGCGGCTGTCTTGCAAGACGCAATCAATGCGGAGGACGCACGCCTGCAGGCAATGAACTCGAACGAAATGGCGGCCTACCGGTTCGCCCTGCAGCAAAAGGTTCTGCGCAACTGGGCGCGACCGGCGAGCGCCAGGGCCGGCCTCGACTGCCTGGTGCAGGTCAGGCAGTCTGCGACTGGCGAGGTAATCTCGGCGCGGGTCGTCAGCTGCAACGGCGATGCCGCGGTCGAACGGTCGATCGAGGCGGCGGTCTATAAAGCATCGCCACTGCCATTGCCCGATAATGCGGTACTGTTCGATCCGAACTTGCGATTTCGATTCATACCTGAACAATAGCGCGCAAATGAGCGAGGTGGACTTCAATCGTGGCTAGAATGGTGGGACTGAGTGCTTTATTCGTGGTTATCACGGTATTTCTATTGGGCGGCACGGCACAGGCCGACATCACCGTCGAAATCACCAAGGGTGGCGTAGCGCGAACGCCCGTGGCCGTCGTTCCGTTCGGCTGGGAGGGTCAGTCGGCGGGCGCGCCACTCGATATTGCCGAGGTTATCGCGGCCGACCTGCAGCGCAGCGGG
>DAOWGY010000337.1 GCA_030641695.1 Gammaproteobacteria bacterium | reverse complement strand
CGACTACAGCGAACTACTCGAGAAAACCGGCTGGCGTGTCGAGACGCGCCTCGACGCAACCGAAGATCATCGGCAATCGCTGCTCGCACTCGTCGATGCCTTTGAAAACGACCCCGATTTGCTGGACGCACTTGGCGCTGACGTCGTGCAGGAATCCGGGCAACGACGTCAGTTTCAAATCGACGCGATCGAAGACGGCTTGTTAATTCGTGAGTTTTTCCTCGTCGTCGCCAGTTAGATACTTCTTGTTGCCCGGTAGAGCCTGGCCGGCCTGTGCGGACCGCCCTGCCTGTTTTCACCCGTTGGTTCGACAATCTCGAGCGTCTTGAGCTTCTTGCGAAAATTGCGTTTGTCGCTCTCCGTACCGCTGATCGTTTCGTGAGTCCGCTGCAACTCCGTGAGCGTGAATTGAGCCGGCATCAATTGCGTCGCGATATCCGCGACATCAAGCTTGTCGCGCAGGCGCTCTCTTGCTCGCCGCAAGATCTTTGCATGGTCAAACGCGAGCTCCGGTAACTCGCTGATAGCAAACAATTGCGCGTCGGCCGCGTCGCTTCCCGCCTCGAAGCGCAGCCGATCGAGGGGCACCAGTGCAATGTAAACCACGGTAATGACCCGTTCCCTGGGATCACGATCGGGGTGGCCGAAGGCGCCGAGCTGCTCCAGGTACCCGGCGTGCACGCCGGTTTCCTCGCGTAATTCGCGCCAGGCAGCACGCTTCAGGCTTTCATCGATCTCGACGAAGCCACCCGGCAGTGCCCATTTGCCGGTGTGCGGCCACTCGCCTCGCTTGATCAGCAGCACCTCGAGCGCGCCGTTGTCCACCGTAAAAACGGCGACATCCACGGTCACTGCAGGATGCGGATACTCATAGCTGTAAGCCATGCTTTAATCTTAGTGTTAGTTGGATACTAAGTCTAGTGTATTATTTACACTTAGTTGTCCGACTACTCGCTCGATCTCGATTCGCTTGCGGCTCATGTGCATCGAATCGGACTGCGCGAATGCTATGCTGCGGCGAAACGCGCCGTACAGACAATAAGGAACAATAATATGACTCGTCTTCTCGCACTGCTCGTCATCCTGCCAGTTCTGTCAGTTGCCGTCGCCGCCGACAAAGATGACAACAAGAAAGCAGAGCTAGCACCCGAGGCGAAGCAATACGTCACCGAACACGAGGCGCGTATTGGCGGCAAGAACATCGACTACACCGTCACGGCCGGCACGATGCTGATGAGCAACCAGAAGGACGAGCCGCAGGCGTTGATCGGATTCACCGCCTATGTCGCCAAAGGTAAGGATGCCGGAAAGCGTCCAATCATGTTCGCGTACAACGGCGGCCCAGGATCCGCGTCAATCTGGTTGCACATGGGCATCCTCGGGCCGCAGCGTGCAGTGGTTACTGACGCCGGATTTTCGAATAACGGCCCCTACCGCCGCGTCAATAACGAGTACAGCATCATCGACGAAACCGATCTCGTCATGATCGACCCTGTCGGTACGGGCTTTGCCAAGGCGGTTGGTGAGGCCGAGGGCAAGGACTTCTGGGGGGTCGACCAGGACATCAAGTCGGTTTCCGAATTCATCGTCAAGTACCTCACCGAGAACGGCCGCTGGGCCTCACCCAAGTACATACTTGGCGAGAGTTACGGCGGCATGCGCTCGGGCGGCGTCGCCTGGTACTTGCTCAACAACCACTTCGTCGCGCTGGACGGCGTCATCCTCGTCTCGCCGTTCATGGAGTTCACGTCAGGATTCGCGGGTATGGGCGTCGATCTACCGCACACGATGTATCTGCCGACGTTCGCCGCGACCGCTCGATATCACGGCGCGCTCGACCCGACGCCACCGGACTTCGAGGCGTTCATGGCGGAGGTCAAAGACTTTGCCCTGAACGAATATGCGCCCGCGCTGCTGATGGGCGAGCAGTTGCCGGATGCGGAACGGCAGGCTGTGCTGCGAAAACTGTCCCAATACACGGGGCTCAGCGAAGAGTACTGGGATCGCGCCAACCTGCGCATCAACGAAGCACGTTTTACTAAGGAACTCATGCGCGAGACCGGCACGACCGTGGGCCGGGTCGACTCGCGATTCGCGGGCAATATGATCAACCAGATCGGGGAGAGCGCGGTTTGGGATCCGATGCTGACCGCGATCGGGCCCGGTTACCTCGCCGCCTTCATGGATTACTACCAGAGCGATCTCGAGGTCGAGGACATCGGCAACTACACTGTCTTCGGCAACATCTTCCTGAAGTGGGACTGGAGCCACAAGCAACCCGACCTCCCGGGCTTCAAGCTGCCGTTCCCGAATACGGCCGTCGATCTTGCGTACGCCATGAGACAAAACCCCTCAATGCGCGTATTGGTGCAACAGGGGTATTACGATCTCGCCACACCGCATCTTGCGACCGAATACTTCATGGACCATCTCGAGATACCGGACGAACTGCGGGGCAACATCGAATATGCGACCTACGAGGCAGGACACATGATGTATATCCACGAACCGTCGATGGTGAAGTACAAGGAAGACCTCGCGAACTTCATTCGCGGCGACCAGTAAGCTAGCCAGCCATCCTCGCGAGTACCGCAGCTTCCACCTCCGCGGTCGGCCAGCGCCTGGGGTTCGCACGCCGCTCCTCACTTTGCGCCATCCACCATTCGTGCGTAGCACGAACCGTGTCCGCAAATGACCGGTAGGTCAGGCCGGCGGCTATCGCGGCGCTGGCATCGACGTGGATGGAAAACGGTGCATTGAAGAACATCGGTGTCGAGAACTGCAGTTCTTCAAGCAGCTCTCTCGAAGGCCAGTGCAGATTTGATTGCGCGACGGCAGAAGCACGCAACCCCCACATAAATTGTTCCCGCGATACGCGTTGCCCGGGCGCGACGCCGTTGAAAATGCCGGGTGTGTCATCTTCGGCGAGCCGCACCATCCAGTGGCAGAGATCGCGGACGTCAATCCAGCTCGCGCCGAACTCGGGATCGGGCGGGCAAACGATGTCGCCGCCACGCTGAAAGCGTTCCACCCAGTAAGTGAATCGATCGGTGTGATCGCCAGGGCCGACGATGTAAGTGGGCCGCACGATGGTCGCTGTATCGCCATAAACCTGCTGCACGATACGATCGCATTCAGCCTTGAGCGGACCGTAAGTCTCGCCGGTGACTTCCTCTATTGCCGGGTCTGGCGCCGGATACATGAGCCCTGCGTTGTCGACCGAATTTTGCTTCTCGAAATCATAAACAGCGATAGTCGACGTATAGAGGTAGCGCTTGCAGCGTCCTTTCAGTAACTCGGCGGAGTCTCGCACATGCCGCGGCACATAGCCGGAGTTGTCGACCACGACATCCCAGCTACGATCGCCTTCGAGTACGGTGAGCCCGTCGTCAATCTTCGCGTCACGATTGCCGACGAGTTCCTCGTGCTTGCCACCGTACAGCCCGGCCTTCTTGCCACGATTGAATATGCTGACATTGTGGCCGCGGGCCAGCGCGTAGTTGACCTGGTGCGGGCCGATGAAGCCCGTACCGCCAAGAAACAGGATATTGAGGCTCTTGCTGGCTGGTTTGATCAGCGCCGTGGCGCCGGCGGCGGAAGCGCCGAGGATCGCGGCGCTCGCGCCGATGAATTCTCTGCGTGTGGTCATTATTCTTTTCCTCTTTGTTTCGTTGCTCGCACGTTGGACAGCGCGCTAACAATAGAGTTTTGCATAAACAATTACTATTGCTCACCCCTAGCCCTATATTGATATGGTGCGACACATTAATTAAGACGATGGCTCACACCCGTTCGATAAATCCTCATAAGATCAATATCTTTTGCGCCTTTGTTAAACTAAAATTGGTCGTATAACAAGGTAGAACAGTGAAAACACTGCAAATCTTCATCTCCTCGCCCGGCGACGTCTACGAAGAGCGTGCGATTGCGAATCGGGTTATCGATCGGCTGCAGAGCGAATACATCGGGCGCCTCGTGCTCGAGCCGGTCTTGTGGGAGCACGAACCGCTGGTTGCGACCTCGACCTTTCAGCAGCAGATCGTCAAACCCTCCGACACGGACATCGTCATCGCCATTCTCTGGTCACGCCTCGGCACAAAACTGCCGAAGGACTTCACGCGTCCTGACGGCACGCATTACAAGTCCGGCACCGAGTATGAGTTCGAGGAGGCGATCGAAGGCTTCCGCAAGAACGGTAAGCCGGATCTGCTCGTGTATCGCAAGATGGCGCCACCCTCTGTGCGCCTCGACGACGAAAAGGAGTTGTTGGAACGGCTCGCGCAGAAAAAGAGTCTCGACGAGTTCTTCGACAAGTGGTTTCACGACAGAGCAGAGGGCACACTCAAGGCAGCTTTCCATGCTTTCGATTCGCCGAGCGATTTCGAGACCCTGCTCGAAAACCATCTCCATAAACTGGTCGAGCGCGAGCTGCCGAGGAGCGTCTCCGCAACATCCGAAGCACGTGCAGTATGGAAGAAGGGATCTCCATTCCGCGGCCTGGCCGCATTCGAATTCGAACATGCACCGGTGTTTTTCGGTCGCACGAAAGCGGTGTCCGATATCCTGCAGGCGCTGCGTGACCAGGCTGCTGACGATCGCTCTTTCGTTCTGATCCTCGGCATGAGCGGTGGCGGCAAGTCCTCGGTCGCACGGGCCGGCATATTGCCGATGTTGACCAGGCCCGGCGTTATCGAGGGCGTCGGGCTTTGGCGACGCGCGATATTCCGCCCGACAGACGTACCGGGCGACCTGTTTACCGGCCTTGCAACTGCACTTTTGCGTGAACATGCACTGCCATCGCTCGATACTGACGGCAAGGGACCCGGAGAACTGGCGCAGATATTCGAAGAATCACCCCAGGCTGCCGTTTCATTGATCAAGGCCGCGCTGAACCAGGAAGCGGCAACGGAAAAGGCCAGTGGCGATGCCCGACTGGCGCTCGTGATCGATCAGATGGAGGAGTTGTTCACACAGGAAGACGTATTAGCGAAGCACCGCAAGACGTTTGTCGATGTGCTCGACGCGCTGGCCCGAAGTGGGCGTGTCTGGATCATCGGCACATTGCGCAGCGACTTTTATCCCCGCCTCGCCAACCTTTCTAAACTCGGCGCGCTCAAGGATGGCGCGGGCCAGTACGACCTGATGCCGCCGACCGCGAATGAGATCGGACAGATGATCCGCCTGCCGACACGTGCTGCCGGGCTGAGGTTCGAGGAGGATCCGAACAGTAGCGAACGACTTGACGACATGCTGCGTGACGCTGCGGCGGAACACCCGGAAGTCCTGCCACTCCTGCAGTTTACGCTGGAGGAGTTGTATCAACGCCGCACCGAGGACGGCATGCTGACACTGCAGGCCTATCGTGACCTGGGTGGCGTCGAAGGCTCGCTCGCACAACGCGCCGAGACCGTGTTCAAGGATCTTCCCGACGATGTTGAGGAAGAACTGCCGAAGGTGCTGAACGCACTCGTCAGCATCGAGCATGATGGCCATGAGACCATCGGCCGCAAGCGCGCACTGATGTCGGATGCGACCACGGAAAAGGCTCGCGAGCTGGTAGAAACCTTCGTCGAGAATCGCCTGTTTGTGACGGAACTCGCCGATGATGGCACCATCGTAGTAACAGTCGCGCACGAGGCGCTGCTCTGGCACTGGCCCCGGGTCAAGGAGTGGGTCGCACAAAATCGCGAGAACCTGCGCATCCGCGGCCGCATTGCGCAGGCAGCCGAGCGCTGGGAAGCCGAGGACAGGCCGTCCGACCTGCTGTTGCCCTCCGGCAAGCCTCTGGTCGAGGCAGAGACACTGCTGGAACACGATATTGAGCTACACGATGACGAAGCGAGTTTCATCGCGGCGTCCATTTCCAAGGCGAAAAACCTGCAGCGATTGAAAGCAGGCGTCGTGGCGACACTGGCAGTCCTCGGCATGGTCGCAGCGTGGTCGGCATTTGTCGCCAACCAGCAGCGTGATTTCGCGAATCAGT
>DAOWGY010000279.1 GCA_030641695.1 Gammaproteobacteria bacterium | reverse complement strand
CATATAACTCGGTCGTGCCCGTCGGCCCCCCGAAGTAGTCCACGATGATGTAATCGGCGTCCCACTTCCTGAGGTATTCCCGCATCTCCTCGTGGTCCCGCGTGAACGGGTAAGAGATGGTCTTGCGGTCGCTGAAGACGCTGAAGAAGAAAGGCTTCCTGCAGACGAACAGATCGTCCGGGCCGATGTTCAAGGGCTCGAGCCCCGCCAGGCGGCAGCGGACGGGCAGGTCCGGCACGCTGCGCGGCGGCGCGGCGCCAATCGCTTCCCTGAGTGCAGCGATGTGCTCGGGACGTGTGCCGCAACAGCCTCCGACCATGTTGACCAGGCCACTGGTTGCGAATTCGCCGACGATCCCGGCCATGTACTCGGGTGTTTCGTCGTACTCGCCGAACTCGTTCGGCAGGCCGGCATTCGGGTGCGCGCTGACGCGAGTGTCGGCGACGCGCGAAAGCTCGTCGACATACGGCCGCAGGTCTTTCGCGCCCAGCGCGCAGTTCAGTCCGATCATGAACGGATCGATGTGACGTACCGAGTTCCAGAACGCCTCGGTGGTCTGGCCCGATAAGGTGCGCCCCGATGCATCCGTGATCGTTCCGGAAACCATCACAGGTAAGGTGATGCCCGTATTTTCGAAGCTTTGCCGGATCGCGAAAATAGCCGCCTTGGCATTGAGCGTGTCAAAGATGGTCTCGACCATCAGGAAGTCGACGCCGCCCTCGATCAACGCGCTCGCCGCTTCTTCGTAGGTTTCGGCAAGCGCGTCAAATGTGATGTTGCGATAACCAGGATCGTTCACGTCAGGCGATATCGAGGCCGTGCGATTGGTCGGTCCGAGTACGCCGGCAACGTAGCGAGGACTGCCCGATTTCACCGCCTGGGCATCGGCGCATTCGCGGGCAAGTCGCGCGGCGGCGAGATTCAATTCCGCAACGAGCGATTCCATGCCGTAGTCGCCCATCGACGGCGCGTTCGAATTGAAAGTATTGGTTTCGATGACGTCGGCGCCGGCATCGAGAAATTGCTCATGTATCGCGCGAATGACCCGTGGCCGCGTGATCGTGAGCAGGTCGTTGTTGCCCTTCAGGTCGCGGTGCCAGTCCGCGAATCGCTCGCCGCGGTAATCGTCTTCGCCGAGCCTGTAGCCCTGGATCATCGTGCCCATGGCGCCATCGAGCAGCACGATGCGCCGCTCGAGCAATTCAAAAAGTGACTGAATGCGTTCGGGTCGGTCCATGAGCGCCTCTAGGCCGCGACCTGCTTCGGCCTGACTCCGAGCGCGTGGCAGATCGCGAATGTGAGTTCGGACCGGTTCAGCGTATAAAAATGAAACTCACCGATGCCTTCCGCCTGCAGGGTACGCACCTGGTCGATGGCGACGCTTGCAGCAATAAGTTTTCGCGTCTCTGCATCGTCGTCGAGGCCCTCGAAACGTTCGCTCAACCAGTCCGGAACGGTCGCGCCACATTGTTCGGCGAAGCGCGTCAATTGTGGGAAGCGCGTGATCGGAAGAATGCCCGGCACTAACGACGACTCGATGCCGGCCGTCGCGCACAAATCACGAAAACGCAGAAATACGTCGGTGTCGAAAAAGAACTGCGTTATCGCCCGAGACGCACCAGCGTCGAGCTTGCGCTTCAGGTTGTCGAGATCGAACAGCGGGCTCGGCGCCTCGGGATGCACTTCAGGATAGGCTGCCACCGAGATGTCGAAGTCGGCCACCTTGCGAAGCCCGGCGACGAGATCGGCCGCGTAGGCGTAGCCGTCCGATCTCGGCGAATGCGCCTGCCCGTCTTTCGGCGGATCGCCACGCAGCGCGACAAGATGGCGTATGCCCATATCCCAGTAATCGCGCGCGATATCGTCGATTTCTCCACAGCTTGCATCGATGCAGGTCAGGTGCGGAGCGGCAGTGAGATCGGTGTCCGCCACGATGCGTGCAACGACTTCATGCGTACGCTCTCGTGTGGAACCGTCGGCGCCGTATGTTACGGAAACAAAGCTCGGTGCGAGCGCTTCAAGACGCTGAATCGAATTCCACAGCGTATCCTGCATCTTCTCCGTATGCGGCGGAAAGAATTCGAAAGAGACGATTACGTTTTCAGTTGAGGCCTGGTTCATATCGATAGGTCAGGCGGCAACGGTTGCCGCATCCGGTTTGGTGGCTACAGCCAGCAACCAGCTCGGGTTGTTTGCGGGAATGGCGCGCGACGGTGCAAGGCGCAGACCCGTTTCGACGCACCATCCAGCCAATCGCGATTTGAGTTCTGGTAGTTGTTCGGCGTCTATCGATGCCAGCAACAGCAATCGTCCACCGGGGCGCAGAATTCGCGTCGCCTCAGCGATCGCGTCGGTCGGTCGCTCCGCTTCGAACAACACGTCGTCGAGGATCGCAGTATCGAAATCGCCATCTGCAAATGGCAGTCTGTACATGTCGCCCTGCCGCAAGGTGCAGTTCGGCAATCCGGCGAGTAACAGCTCGGCCCGTGCAAAGCGGCGCGCGTCGGAGTCGATGTCGACACCAACGGCCCGTTGCGCACGCGACGCCAATAGCTTGAGAGTCCGTCCCTGCCCGCAGCCGATGTCGACCAGATCGCCAAGCGGCGTCGCAACAGTCAATGCAACCAGCGCACGATGCAGGGGCCGCGAATCAGTTGCCGCTTCGGTTGTGGTCGCGACGCGAACACCTCGCAAGCCGCGAAGTTTTTCCGAGTCCGCTGCAAACATGGGCTCGTCGTCCGGAATCAGGCCAAGGAGGCGACGCCGCAGTGTCGAATCATTTCCCTGCGTGGCAACGCGGTAGTAGACGAAGTGCCCGTCGCGAAAGCGCTCGAGGAGACCTGCCGCACACAGTTGCTTGAGGTGCTGCGATATGCGCGGCTGGCTGTGACCGAGCACTTCAGTGAGCTCCGAGACGCT
>DAOWGY010000093.1 GCA_030641695.1 Gammaproteobacteria bacterium | reverse complement strand
GAGGCACTCGAGTCGGTAGCGGGCGCTACAGGTAATATCGTCTACGAACAAGGCGTTCTTGCCATGCGTGATGAAGTTGCAACCGGCCAGCGGCTGCAACAGGCAATGGAGAATACTGACCTGTTCCCGAATATGGTCGTCCAGATGATCGCCGTCGGCGAAGAGTCCGGTTCTCTGGACGATATGTCGTCAAAGGTTGCCGACTTCTACGAGGAAGACGTCGACAACGCAGTAGATAACCTGTCGAGCCTTCTCGAGCCGATGATCATGGCGATCCTCGGCGTTTTGGTTGGCGGGCTTGTCGTCGCAATGTATCTGCCAATCTTCAAGATGGGTGCGGTTATCTAGACAGACGCCCTGTATTGCAAAAAAACGGCGTTCGGAGGACACTCCCGACGCCGTTTTGTTTAACAGCGGCCGAAAAACCGGCGGAGGCATTGCATGCTCGACCTGCTCAACGAGTCACCTGCAATTTTTGTCGCGGTCGCATTCGCATTCGCACTCGTAATCGGCAGTTTCCTGAACGTTGTCGTCTATCGCCTGCCCATCATGATGGAGCGCGAGTGGCACACGCAGTGTGCTGAGTTGGCCGAGACACCGACGCCGGATCTGCCAAAGGGCAAATTCAACCTCATCGTGCCGCGCTCGCGGTGCCCGTCTTGCGGCGCTCAAATTACAGCCTGGCAGAACATCCCGATCCTGAGCTACCTGATGCTTGGCGGCCGCTGTGGCAACTGCAAGGATCGAATTTCAGCGCGATATCCCGCGGTCGAAATCGTAACCGCCCTGCTCATTGCCGTTGTCGCATGGCGCTTCGGTGCCAACTGGCAGGGATTCATGGCGATGACGCTGACGTTGTTTCTCGTACCCATTACCATGATCGATTTCGACCGTTGCCTCATTCCCGACTCGCTGGTGTTTCCTCTTCTCTGGATCGGGTTGGCGATGAGTCTCTGGCATCCCGTCTCCGGCGCTGATGTCCTGTTCATCAACCCCCACGACGCGATTATCGGCGCTATTGCCGGATACCTCTGTCTCTGGACCTTTTACTGGCTATTCAAACTGGCCACCGGCAAGGAAGGCATGGGTTACGGTGATTTCAAGCTGCTCGCGGCGCTCGGCGCCTGGCTCGGCTTTCAATACCTGTTCACGATCGTCATCATGTCGGCTGTGGTTGGCGCCGTGTTCGGCATTGCATTGATCGTGTTTCGCGGCCGCGACCACCAGATACCCATGCCCTTCGGCCCGTTCCTCGCAGGCGCGGGCTGGATCACCATGCTTTGGGGTGACGTGATCAAGGGCTTCTTCAACCTGCCCTTTTAAGTGAACCACCGACGCGACAAGCCACTGCGGATCGGCCTGACCGGGGGCATCGCGAGCGGCAAGACCACGGTCGCCGACATGTTCGCCGAACTCGGCGTGCCCGTTATCGATACCGATGTCATTGCGCGCGAGGTCGTGCAACCGGGGCAGCCGGCTCTCGAGAAAATTCGATTGGAGTTCGGCGCAGAGATCATCGACGCCGACGGTATGCTCGATCGTGCGGCCATGCGTAAAATCGTATTTGCGGACGACGATGCACGGCGCAGGCTCGAGGCGATTCTGCATCCGCGGATACGTGAGGCCACGGTGTGTCAGGCAGAAGGTGCCGGAGGCGACTATCAGCTGATAGTTGTCCCCTTGTTGCTCGAATCACCGACCCGCGCCTTTGTCGACCGCGTGCTCGTCGTTGACTGCAGCGAGGAGGTCCAGGTGGCACGGCTGCTTATGCGTGACGCAGAGACGCAGGAGCAGGCACAGCGCATTCTGGCGGCGCAAGCCGGCAGGGCCGATCGCCTGGCTATCGCGGACGATGTCATTTCTAACAACGGAGACCTGCAGGAGACGCGCGCTCAGGTCCGATCGCTGCACCACGATTACCGTCGGCAGGCGGCGGAGCGCGTGAAATAAGGGTGTCGCGGATCGGCGTCATTTGCCAGCCAGCAGGCCGTCATTCAGAATACGACGATGGCGAAACCTGCGGGAAAATTTGCGTCGGGCATCGCTCCCAGCACCGCGGCCGGGCACTCGCATTACGAGCTACCGCTCAGCGAGCGCATGCGCACGTTCCTGCGACTCGAATTCCTGTACCAGCAAATGCTGTTCAACTGCGAGAGCGAGTCTGGCTGGGCCACGCGGGCAACCATTTCGACACTACTCGAGATTCTGGCCATCCTGTCCCGGGGCGACGTGCGCGGTGAGGTTCACAAGGAACTCGACCACCAGATCAATACGCTGCAACGATTTCAGAGCCAGCCCGGTGTCGATTCCGGGCGTCTCGAGAATCTGATTCGAAATCTCCTGAAGAGCCGGGGCGAAGTCGCCGACATCGGCACCAAGTTCCTGCAAACCCTGAAAGAATGCGACTTCCTGAACGCGATTAAGCACCGCACGTCGATCCCCGGCGGCACTTGCGAATTCGATCTGCCCGAGTACAACCACTGGTTGCGACAACCATTCTCACGACGCGAGCAGGATTTGGCGCACTGGATCGGAGCGATCCGGCCTCTTTGTGATGCTGTGGTCGAGGTGCTTTGGCTGATCCGTGAGAGTGCCGAGCCCGCGGACAAGACAGCGATCAACGGTATGTACCAGCACAGCATGCAAAAGGACGTCAACTGCCACCTGTTACGCGTCGTACTGACCGACAATAGCGCCCTGTTCCCCGAAATCAGCGGCAGCCAGCATCGCTTCACGGTGCGTTTTCTCGAATGGTCAACGATCGACAGCCGGGCAGTGCAAACCGGTCACGACGTGCCGTTTCAGCTCGCGATTTGCTGAAGCGCTTCGATGACCGGCGCGTCGGCCGGCAACAGATTCTGGTCCTCGAGAGACGCTGCTTCCACCCAGCGCAGCCGCTGTCCTTCAAGTCCCTCAGGTTCGTTCATCCAGGTGCTAACGACAAAAAAATCGATTGAGACTGAACGATCGGGATAATCGTGCTCGATGTGCATGAGGTGCTTCGCGTCACCCACCTCGATACCGAGCTCTTCGGCAAGTTCGCGCGCCAGGGCTTGTTCAGCGCTTTCGTCCGGGCCGATCTTGCCGCCCGGAAATTCCCACATGCCATGAAACGGGCCGCCACCCAGGCGCTGCGTAATCAACACCCGGCCGCGGGCGTCTCGCAGAATTCCCGCCGCGACCTCGAAGTGCTGCATGCGTGATCAGCTAAGCATGCCGTGGCAACGCTTGAACTTCTTGCCGGAACCGCAGGGACACGGCTCATTGCGTCCGACCTTGCGGCCATCCCGGACAAAGGTCTCGACGGCAGCAGCGCCCGGCGCCTGACCGCCCCGCTGCTGTGCCGGCTGGCCCTGAGATGACTGGGCTGCCGGGGCCTGGCCGCCGAGCGCGGAGGCCTCTGCGTGGCGGAACTGCAGTTTTTGCTGCTCCTCACGCTGGCGTTGAATTTCGGCGAGGTCGTCCTCGCCCTGGATTCGGATGCGGCTAAGAATGCTGATCGTGTCGTGCTTGACTTGCTCCATCATCGTACCGAACATCTCGAACGCTTCGCGCTTGTACTCCTGTTTCGGGTTCTTCTGCGCGTATGAGCGAAGACCGATACCCTGCCGCAGGTGATCCATCGCCGCCAGGTGTTCTTTCCAGTGGTGATCGAGTTGACGCAACATGACCTGCTTCTCCACATTGCGCATCAGTTCACTGCCCACTTTCTGTTCGCGTACCTTGTAAGCTTTGTCGGCTTCCTCGACGCAGCGATCCCTGATGCCATCGTCATTGATCGCCTTGTCTTCCGAGATCAGTTTCGCGACGTCCAGGTGCATCCCGAAATCGGACTCGAGTGATTTTGTGAGGCCGTCCGGATCCCACTGCTCGTCGAGGCTGCCTGGCGGAATGTGTATTTCGACCGCCTCCTCGATGACTTCGTCACGAATGGCGGCGACCGAGTCCTCGATCTCGTCCGCTGCCATGAGTTCTGAACGCTGGTGGTACACCACTTTGCGTTGATCGTTGGCGACGTCGTCGTACTCGAGGAGATTCTTACGAATATCGAAGTTGTGCGCTTCGACCTTGCGTTGCGCTCGCTCTATCTGGCGCGACAGCAGTTTGCTCTCGATTGCCTCGCCCTCGCGCATGCCCGCGCGCGACAGCAGGCCCTTGGTGCGCTCGGGATCCCCGAAAATGCGCATCAGTGAGTCTTCCATCGACAAGTAAAAGCGACTCGACCCCGGGTCGCCCTGACGGCCGGAACGGCCGCGCAACTGGTTATCGATGCGCCGCGACTCGTGACGCTCTGTGCCTACGATATGCAACCCACCGGCCTCGAGAACCGCGTTATGGCGCTTTTGCCAGTCTGCCCGAATAGCATCTGTGTCCGCGCCCTCGCCGACCGCGGCGATTTCAGCGTCCAGGTTGCCGCCGAGCACGATATCCGTACCGCGGCCCGCCATGTTGGTAGCGATCGTGATCACACCCGGCCGGCCGGCATGCTGCACGATGTGCGCCTCACGCTCGTGCTGCTTCGCGTTCAACACCTCGTGCTTGATCTTGCGCTTCTTGAGGACGGAGGACAGGTGCTCGGATGTCTCGATCGACGTCGTGCCAACCAGTACAGGCTGGCCGCGATCGCGACAATCCCCAATGTCCTCGATGATCGCCTCGAATTTATCGCTCTCATTCAGGTACACGAGATCCGCTGCATCATCACGGATCATCGGCTGGTGCGTCGGAATAACGACCACCTCGAGCCCATAAATCTGCTGGAACTCGAAGGCCTCTGTATCGGCGGTGCCGGTCATTCCCGACAGGTTGTTGTAAAGCCGGAAGTAGTTCTGAAAGGTGATCGACGCGATCGTCTGGTTCTCGTGCTTGATCGCAACGCCCTCCTTGGCCTCGATGGCCTGGTGCAGGCCATCCGACCAGCGGCGGCCCGCCATCGTGCGTCCGGTGAACTCGTCGACGATGACGATTTCGCCGTCTTTGACGATGTACTCGACGTCACTCTGATAAATCGCATGTGCTCTCAGCGCGGCGTTCAGATGGTGCAGGAGACGAATGTTGGCGGCGTCGTAGAGACTCTCACCATCCTGGAGCAGGCCAGACTGTGCCATCAGCCCCTCGACCTTGTCCTGACCTTCTTCGGTCATATGCGCCTGCTTCGCCTTGAGGTCGGTCGTGTAGTCGCCTCGTGCCGCCAGCCTGCAGGCGGCTACCTTATCGCTATCGTTGACCAGGACGACGTCGGACTGGCGAGACTCGCCGATGGCAACAGCCTCCTCGATCGTCATTACGTCGCCGCCCTCAGCGCTTGTCGAGCTGACGGCCTTGCCTTTCGCGTCGACGAGCGTGACTTTGCGCGCGACGATATCGTAGTTGCAGTCTTCCTCGGGCTCGACGTGCTCGACCAGTTTCGGAATCAGCTTGTTGATCTGCGTGTAGAGGTCCGTACTGGCCTCTGCCGGCCCCGAGATGATCAGCGGTGTACGGGCTTCGTCAATCAGGATCGAGTCAACCTCGTCGACGACGGCGAAATTGAGATCCCGAAGAACCTTGTCTGTTAACGAGAACGCGAGATTGTCACGCAGATAATCGAAGCCGAGTTCGTTGTTGGTCGCGTAGGTGATGTCGCAAGCGTAGGCAGCCTGCTTCTCTTCATGTGTCTGGCCGGATTTGGATACACCGACTGTCAGCCCCAGAAACTCGTACGCCGGTCGCATCCAGTCGGCGTCGCGTTGAGCGAGGTATTCGTTCACGGTCACGACGTGCACGCCTTCGCCACTCAGGGCATTCAGATAGCAGGCCAGCACCGCGACCAGCGTCTTGCCTTCACCCGTGCGCATCTCTGCAATATTGCCGTCATGCAACACCATGCCGCCGACGAGTTGCACATCGAACGGGCGCATGCCGAGCGTACGCCGGGACGCTTCGCGGCCAACGGCGAAGGCCTCCGGCAAAAGCTGCTCAAGAGTCTCGCCTTCCTGAAAGCGACGCTTCAGCTGCTCCGTCATCGCTCGCAAGGCGGCATCGTCCAACACCTGCAGGCTATCCTCGAACGCGTTGATCTTGATGACGGTCTTGCCGTATTGCCGCAACAGCCGCTGGTTTCGGCTGCCGAAGATACGGGTCAGAATATTGGCCACTTGGGACTCCTGCGAGACTTGATATCAGCCGGCGCAAAGACAAAGGCCGGTATTCTAAGCGCTTGGGGGCTTATTTAGAACGGCAATGTGAGGGTAAATTCCCCAATCACAAGGGCTTGCGGGGGAGCTGGAGGCGGCTAACCGCGATTATTCGGAGGCGGCGCGAATAAAGTTGACCGGGTTGACCCGGTGGCCATTGCGCAATACCTCGAAGTGCAGGTTCGGGCCCGTGGCACGGCCCGTGTCGCCCATCAGGGCCACAGTCTGGCCTTTCCTGACTTCGTCACCAACGGCAACGAGATTTTCAGAGTTGTGCGCATAGCGCGTGGCATAGCCATTGCCGTGGTTGATTTCAACCATCAGTCCGTAGCCATACCGTTTCGCTGACCACGTGACAACGCCGTCAGCCACGGCGGCTACGTCGGCACCCGATCTGCCGGCGAAATCAATACCTGTATGGTTGGCGGGCTTGCCCGTGAAGGGGTCGGTACGCTTACCGAAATACGATGAAATCCAGCCTGAACTGACGGGGCGGCCTTGCGGGTAGACGCGCTCATTGAGAATCTGATTTGCGATAACGCTTTCCAGCACGCCGAGCTGCGCTTCGCGATTGTCGAGTTGCATATGCAAATTCTGCATGGCCTCCACGACCTCCGGTACCGCAACGTTGGAACCCGTGGCAACCGGCTCTTCCGGCCCACCAAGCGCGGGTGGCGTATTGAAATCGAACTCGCCATCCTCGAGGTCCGCCATGTGCGTCAGCCGGCGGCCTAATGCGTCGAGGCGGATCATGCGCGCATTCATCTGCGCGATGCGAATCGCCATCGCATCGAGCGTATCTTCGTTTTCCTGCCGGATTGTGGCGATGTTCTCTCGGGCGAATTTCAATTCGTCCGTCAGGTTGACGAGCTCCGTGGAGCTGATACCGGATCCCGTCACCGAGGAATACCAGTAGCCACTCGCGAAACCGATCACGCTCACTAATCCCGCAAACAAAACCGCAACCATGCCCGCCGACAGGCCGGACAGGTTGATCTGTCGAGGCTTACCCAGCCCCTTGCCGAAAATTACAACATTCATCGAGTACGCCCCGGATGCGCTCGGCACAACTTGTTATTGTTATCGCCGCAAGCCTTTGTTTTACAGGCTTCAGGCCAATACAGTCGCCCGCTGGTCGTGTCTGACTTGCAGTGAATCATCGCTTCGGTAGCCCCGCTGTCGTAGGAACGAATCCCTTAGACCGGTGGTTTTGCGCCCCCGCTTTTCAGCAGGTTTGCCCTTGTCGTGTACGAAACTATGCATAATGTCTGAATTCATTACAAGATTTGGCGCTCATAACGGTGATTTCGGTCACTCGGGGAGCCCAAAAAGAGCGAACTGCGTCACACTTATATGGCCGCAAAAAGCCTCGAAAATCTGCTAAATCCCAGTAACAACGGGGATTTAGGCTATATCGTTCGGCGCGCCAGGGACATGGGAGCGCTGGCCTCGGCCCTGGCCCGAGCCGTAGCGCCGGACGAGGGCGCCGCGATTATTGCCGCTAACGTCCGGGACGACGGCGAGCTCGTCGTCCTGTGCCAGTCCCCGGCCTGGGCCTCACGTCTGCGCTTTGCCGCTGACGCGCTGCTCGATGCTGCCAGGGCACAAGGCCGTGACGCAACTCGTTGCACAGTCCGCGTTGTGCGCGGCGATTTGTAGGAGCGGCAAGAGCCGACTGCGCGGCCAGCGGGGATGCTTTTTCGAGGAAGTATCGCCGCTCTCGCACGTCCCTGTGCTCCGCGGCATTAATCCGTCCATGGATGTCAGCGGACCGAAGGGAGCCATGACGAGAAAAATGTATCGCCGATGGCCGCAGTCAGTCGCGCGCCCAGGCGCGCTCCAACAGAGACGATTTCCGGATTATGCGTATGCAGGAGTGGCGTAGGAGATCGGCGCTTTGCGGCCGTTCTCGAAGGTGACCTCTTCCCAGGCAGATTCCTGCTCGAGCAACAGCCGCAGCAGCTTGTTGTTGAGGTCGTGCCCCGACTTGTAGGCGCGGAATTCGCCGATCAGGCTGTGATTGAGGAGGTACAGGTCGCCGATCGCGTCTAGAACCTTGTGGATGACAAACTCGTTGGAATAACGCAGTCCATCCTCATTCAGTATCCGGTAGTCGTCCAGCACGATGGCGTTGTCCATACTGCCACCGAGCGTCAGGTTGCGTTCGCGCAGCGCCTCTACGTCGCGCAGGAAACAAAAGGTCCTCGCACGACTCACTTCTTTGAGGAACGATGTCGATGAAAAATCGATCGTTGCCTGCTGGCTGATCTTGTTGAACACGGGGTGGTTGAAGTACACCTCGAAATTCACCTTGAAACCGTTGAACGGCACCAGTTCCGCCCACTTTTCGTCGTCTTCGACGCGCACTTTCTTCTTGATACGGATAAACCGCTTCGGCGCGTTTTGCTCCTCAATCCCCGCCGATTGCAGCAAGAACACGAAGGGTCCGGCGCTGCCGTCCATGATCGGCACCTCGGGCGCCGACAAATCCACGTTCAGATTGTCGATACCGAGCCCCGCGAGCGCAGACATCAGGTGCTCGACGGTAGCGACCTTGACACCATCTTTGATCAGCGTGGTGCCGAGCATGGTCTCGCCGACAAGGCGCGGATCGGCCGGCACATCGACAGGTTGATCCAGATCGATGCGGCGAAACGTGATACCGGAATTCTCGGCAGCCGGGCGTAAAGTCATATAAACCTTCTCGCCGTTGTGCAATCCCACGCCGGTTGCTCGAATCGCGGTCTTCAAGGTGCGTTGTCGCAACATTGACATTGTCTGAATCTTCTCAGTTTTTGTCGTCTGTGTTGCACGTCAGCCACAAAGAGGACGAATGTGACAACGACGTGACAGTAGAAAGTGCGCGCAAGAATATCACACGCTTGGAAAACTCTTCAAGATTTCAATCTGTTAGAAGCCAAAGTGAGGCGGGTAAAGAAATGTCGCCGGACGCTGGCGGGAAAGGCGCCGGCCCGGGATTCCCGGGCCGGCAAAGCGGAGGTTTCGTGCCTCGATTGCGCCTCGATCGTGCCTCGATTGCGCCTCGATCGCGCCTCGATCGCGCCTTGGCCTCAGCGTCAGTGAGTAACGCCTGAGGCCTGTCAGTCAGTCGGCTTGTCGGCGCAGGAAAGCCGGAATGTCCAGTAGCTCTTCCTGCAATCCTCCTGCCTCGAAACCATCTCCAACCGCACGCTTTCTTTGCACCGTCGGCTTGTCGAGCCCGTGATAATTCGGCTCGTTCATCGGTTCCGCAGGACGCTGCACGATACGCATTGGCGCATCCGCATTCGCCGCGGCATGGCCGAGGCCGGTTGCGACGACGGTCACACGAATCCGGTCGGTCATGTCGGGATCGATAACCGTACCGATGACAACGGTCGCATCTTCGGATGCGAACTCCTTGACCGTATTGCCGACTTCCTGAAATTCACCGATGGACAGATCCATGCCGGCAGTGACGTTGACGAGAATGCCGTTCGCCCCGGCGAGATTGATGTCTTCAAGGAGCGGACTCGACACCGCGGCTTCTGCCGCTTCGCGCGCGCGGTCCTCGCCCGACGACGATCCCGATCCCATCATCGCCATACCCATCTCGGCCATGACGGTTTTGACATCCGCGAAATCGACGTTGATCAGCCCGGGCCGAGTGATCAACTCGGCAATGCCCTGCACCGCACCTTGCAGCACCTGGTTTGCCGAGCGGAAAGCATCGAGCAGGGTCGTTTCGCCACCCAGCACGGTCAGCAGTTTCTCGTTGGGAATCGTGATCAGCGAGTCGACATATTTACCGAGCTCGGAAATTCCGTGATCCGCGATCGCCATGCGCTTCCTGCCCTCCATATTGAACGGCCGGGTCACGACGGCAACCGACAGGATGCCGAGTTCCTTCGCCACCTGGGCGACAATCGGCGTCGCACCGGTGCCAGTTCCACCACCCATGCCAGCGGTTATGAACAACATATCGGCACCTTCTATGACCTCGAAAATGCGGTCGCGATCTTCCATCGCCGCCTGTCGTCCGATGTCGGGGTCGGCGCCCGCACCGAGCCCCTTCGTAATATTGCAACCGATTTGCAACGACGTTCGTACGCGTGATCCCTTTAGTGCCTGCGCGTCGGTATTCGTGCAGATGAAATCGACGCCCTCAATGCCAGCATCCACCATGTGCGAGACGGCGTTGCCGCCGCCCCCACCGACGCCGATCACCTTGATGACCGCGTTCTGGCTGTGTGCATCCATTAACTCAAACATTTAACTTCCTCCGCTTTTCATCCTCAGGGGCACTCACTGAGCCCCGTTAAAGCCCGGCGCAAGCGCCGGACGTCCCTTTGGCTGTCGTTCCGCCAAAACCATCAAAAATGTCCCGAAAACCAGGTCTTCATGCGTTCCCAGACGTCGCCCAGGTTGTTGCTGATCGGCGTACTACGGCGACCGCGCCGTGTCAGATTTTCATAGCCGTAAAGCAGCAGGCCGACGCCGGTCGAATGAATCGGGTTGCGAATCACGTCCATCAGGCCTTCGACGTACTGCGGCGAACCAAGCCTGACCGGCATGTGAAACACTTCCTCAGCGAGCTCGACCGCGCCTTCCATCTTGGCGCTGCCGCCCGTGATCACGATGCCCGCGGCGATCAGCTCCTCGAATCCGCTGCGCCGCAATTCGTCGCGAATCAATCCGAATAATTCCTCGTAGCGCGGTTCCACGATCTCGGCGAGGGTCTGCCGAGCGAGCCTGCGCGGTGGTCGCTCGCCGACACTCGGCACCTCGATGGTCTCGTCGGGGTTGGCGAGCTGTGACAGCGCGCACGCGTATTTGATCTTTATTTCCTCGGCATACTGGGTAGGCGTACGCATCGACACCGCGATGTCATTCGTCACCTGGTCGCCTGCAATCGGAATGACCGCGGTGTGCTGGATCGCGCCGCCGAGAAATACCGCAAGATCTGTCGTGCCGCCGCCGATGTCGACGATGCACGAGCCGAGTTCCTTTTCGTCGTCGGTGAGCACCGAATAACTCGACGCAAGTTGCTCGAGCACGATGTCATCCACCTCGAGTCCGCAACGCTGTACACACTTGACAATATTCTGGGCCGCGCTCTCGGCACCGGTCACCATGTGCACTTTCGCCTCGAGGCGCACGCCCGACATTCCAACCGGCTCGCGTATGCCTTCCTGGCTGTCGATCAGAAATTCCTGCGGCAGAATGTGCAGGATCTTCTGGTCGGCAGGGATTGCTACAGCCTGCGCGGCATCGATGACGCGGTCGACGTCGCCAGCCGACACTTCCTTGTCACGAATGGCAACGATGCCGTGAGAATTCAGGCTGCGCACATGACTACCCGCGATGCCCGTATAAACCGAATGAATATCACAACCGGCCATCAGTTCAGCTTCCTCGACGGCGCGCTGAATCGAATGCACCGTGGACTCGATATTCACGACAACACCTTTCTTGAGGCCGCGCGACGGTTGGTAGCCGATACCGACCACCTCGATGTTGCCGTCATCGGTGACCTCGCCTACGATTGCGACGACCTTCGACGTGCCGACATCGAGCCCGACAATCAGGTTCTTGTCATCGTGCTTCTGCATTCTAGGGAGCACCTCGTGATGCAAGCATCTTCTGCTCGGTCTGCTGCGGATCAGTAACGGGCGTCGTCGCACCATCCTTCCAGCCGATCGTGAAGCCATTGCCGTAGCGCATGTCAACGTAGTCGATATCCGCTGCGCGTCCCGTGATGATGTTCGCGACAACGTCGAGAAACAGTGCAGTGCGCGAATCGATATCGCGCCGGCCCAGCCGTACTTCCACGCCATTTGCGAGCGTCATTTGCCATGCGCCGCGCGCATCGAGGCGCACGCGCCGCACATCCAGACCCAGCGGGATGAGTTGTTCCCTGACGGCCAGGTAACGCCGCGCGACATCGTCGGCGCTGTCCGCGGGTCCGCTCAGTCGTGGCAACTCGGCGGGAATATGGCGTGCTTCCGTAACGAACAATTCGCCACGTATGTTGAGAAGTCCACGTTCGCCCCAGATCGCTGCCGGCACCTGCTCCGTCACCTTGATCGCGATTCGACTCGGCCAGCGCCGGGCAACCGTTGCACCGTCAATCCAGGGCAATGCCTGGATCTGCCGTTGCATGCGGCCGAGGTCCGCGCCGAGGAACCCGGCATCGAGCTCTTTGCTGATTGCCTCCTCGATCTGCAACGCGGTCACACGCTGGAACGGAGCGTTGATCGCGATCGACTCGATCGGTCGATCGAGCAAACTGCCACTAAGCTGGTATGTTGCCAGCACGGCCGCGATTGCCGCCAGCGGCGTCAGGATGCGCGCCACGGGAATCGACGGCATCGTGAACGTCTTTGCCTTCGTCTGCTTGCGGCGTCGGGCTTGCTTACGCGCCATGTGCCACCCCCCGCACGTCGTCCGCGACGTCGCTGTCCGCCACGCTGGTTTCGAGAATCCGCCAGCACAGGTCCTCGAAGTCTATGCCGTGCTGCTTCGCAGCCATCGGCACCAGGCTGTGACTCGTCATACCTGGCACGGTGTTGACCTCGAGAACAAGCGGCCGGCCGTCGCCGCCTGTCATGAAATCGACGCGTCCCCATCCACTGCAGCCGAGTTCGCCGAAAGCAGCCATCGCGAGCGTCGCATATTGCGATTCCTCGTCGTCGCTCCGGGTTCCCGGACAGTGGTAACTGGTTCGATCAGACTCGTACTTGGCGCGATAGTCGTAAAACACTCTCGGCGTCTCGATGCGAATTGACGGCAGCGCCTCGCCCTGCAGCACGGCGACCGTGAACTCGTCGCCAATGATGCAAGTCTCGACAATCGCGTCGCCGTCGAATCCGAGCGCAAGATCGACCGCAGCATTGAGATCATCGGGGTCGAACACCTTGGTCATGCCGACACTGGAACCCTGGCAGGCCGGCTTCAGTATCAGCGGGTAACCGAACTCCTCGGCGGCAAGCACAGCGTGCGCGCGATTGCGTACGATGGCGTAGTCGGGCGTCGGTATAGCCGCTGCATCGAATACGCGCTTGGAACGGATCTTGTCCATCGCGAGCGCCGACGCCATCACGCCACTGCCGGTATATGGCAGTCCGAGCCACTGCAGTGCGCCCTGGATTGCGCCGTCTTCGCCGCCTGTCCCATGCAAGGCAATCCAGACGCGATCGAAGCTGGCGTTGGCGAGTTCATCAATCGTGCGTTCAGCCGGATCCCATCCGTGGGCATCCACACCACGAGCTTGCAGGGCACCGAGCACGGCGGCACCGGTGTCGAGCGATACCTCCCGCTCAGTTGACAGACCGCCGTACAGCACCGCAACCCGGCCGAAGTCACCTGCATGGTTGATGACCCGTCGCGCTTCGGTGACTTTCAATACCTGGCTCATTGCGGCCCCTCGCCAACGACACAGACTTCGTGAATCAGCGCCACACCGTGCTGGTCAATGACTGTCTGCCGGACGTGTTCGATGAGTTCCTCGATATCGGTTGCCGACGCATTGTCGACGTTGATGATGAAATTGGCGTGTTTTGGCGATACTTCCGCCCCACCGATGCGGCACCCCTTGAGTCCGGCTGCCTCGATGAGCCGCGCAGCATGATCACCCGGCGGATTACGGAACACCGATCCGCAACTCGGCAGACCGAGCGGTTGCGTCGTCTTGCGTCGCTCGAGCATCTCCTTGAGGGTGTCCATACTGGCGCTCGCCTCCGGATCAAAGCGAAACAGCGCTTCCAGGAACCACTCGTTGGCCGGGCCCGTTACGCTGCGATAAGCGACCGAGTACTCGTTCGGCGCCCGCTGGTGGATCTCGCCTGTGCGGTCGATCGTGCGCACGGATTCGACACGTTCCCAGGTCTCGCCTCCATGCGCGCCGGCATTCATGGCCAACGCACCGCCGACGGTGCCCGGAATGCCTGCGAAGAACTCTGACGGCCCCAGGCCCCAGCGAATGCACTGCCGCGCCAGTTGCGTACAGGGCACGCCGCTGCCTGCGCGCACAAGGTAGTGATCAGCCTGCTCGAGTTTCCTGAGAACGCCCGTCGCCGAAATGACCACGCCGCGCAGACCACCGTCGCGAACGAGGAGATTGCTGCCGACGCCATGCCACAGAAGCGGTGTACCCGGATCGAGTTCACGAAGAAATACCTGCAAGTCCTCGATGCTCGACGGAACATAGAAAAGGTCGGCATTGCCGCCCGCACGCCACGACGTATGGCGGCGCATCGGCTCATCCCGGCGCAACTCGCCTTGCACGTTCGCGTATTCGCGCGCCGCGCTCATGAGTGCACCTTGAGGTTTGGTTTGATGCGCAATTGATCTGGCAGACCCGCCGCGTACGCGCCAATGTCGCCGGCACCCATCGTCAGCACCAGGTCGCCATCCTCGAGCACATCGACAAGAACCGGCTGCAACTCGTCGAGCGATTCGACGAATACCGGCTCGACTGAGCCACGCGAACGCACGGCACGTGCAATCGCACGGCCGTCTGCGCCTGTGATAGGCGCTTCGCCCGCCGCGTAGACATCGAGTAGTACGAGCACGTCCGCCTCGGACAACACCTGCGCAAAGTCGTCCATGAGATCGCGCGTGCGCGTGTATCGATGTGGCTGAAAAACGAGTACGACTCGCTTGCCGGGCCAGCCCGTCCTGGCCGCGGCGAGCGTCGCGGCGACTTCGGTCGGATGATGTCCGTAGTCGTCGATGAGCATGACCTTGCCGGCCGCCGTATCGACTTCACCGAGGTTCTGGAAGCGACGATCGATGCCCTCGAATTGCGCGAGTGCCGTAACCACGGCGTCGTCGCCGATCTGCAATTCCTGAGCGACCGCAATGGCCGCGAGTGCATTGCGAACGTTATGAATTCCGGGCAAGCGGAGCGACACATTGAGCGGCGGCTTGTCGCTACCGCGAATGACATCGAAGCGCGTCAGTCCCGCATCGAACTCCACATTCTCTGCGCGCAGGTCAACCTCATCATCGAGTCCATAAGTCACAACGGCACGACCGATATTGCCCACGATTGCCCGGACACCGGGATCGTCACCACACACCACGGCAAGTCCGTAAAAGGGAAGGTTGTGCAGGAACTCGACGAAACCGGCGCGCAACTTCTCGATGTCACCATCATAAGTCGACATGTGATCTGCATCGATATTTGTGACAACAGCAAGCATCGGTTTCAGATGCACGAAAGACGCATCACTTTCATCGGCTTCCGCCACCAGGTACTCGCCCTGCCCCAGTCTCGCATTGGCGTCGGCGCTCTTGAGGCGACCGCCGATAACGAAGGTCGGGTCGAGACCGCCTTCGGCGAGCACGCTCGCAACCAGACTGGTCGTGGTCGTCTTGCCGTGTGTGCCTGCGACCGCGATCGAATACCGAAAACGCATCAGCTCCGCGAGCATCTCGGCGCGTTGCACGACCGGCATCAGTTGTTCGCGCGCCGCAGCAACCTCGGGATTGGTTTCATCGACCGCGCTGGAGACCACAACGGCGTCTGCGTCGCGAATGTTACCTTCAGCGTGGCCGATGAATACGGTCGCGCCCTGCTCTTCGAGGCGCTTTGTCTGTTTGTTGGCCTTGAGGTCCGAGCCCTGCACCTTGTAGCCCAGGCTCAACATTACTTCGGCAATGCCGGACATGCCGGACCCGCCAATGCCGATGAAGTGCACACAGTGGATGCGTCGCATGCGATTGATCATGCCGGCTCTCCAGACAATTCGAATCGATGCGCTGTGATGTGCCTTGTCATGTCACGTTCCCGCCTGCTCGAGACACAGCTCGGTGATGCGTCGCAGTGCCTGCGGCCTCGCCAGCTGCCGCGATTTCTGCGCGCGACCGAGCAGATCGTCGCGAGACGTCAGCCAGCGCCGTAGTTCACCGGCCAGCGACTCGTCACTGAGGTCCTGCTCCTGGATGATCAATGCCGCGCCCGCTTGCGCCATCGGTGTCGCATTCGCCGTCTGGTGGTCGTCGACCGCAGACGGGTACGGGATGAAAAGCGCCGGCAGGCCGACGGCGCAGAGTTCGGCGACGGTCAGTGCGCCTGCCCTGCAAACGACGAGGTCGGCCCATGCATACGCCGATGCCATATCCTCGATGAAAGGTACAAGCTCGACGTCGATATCACTGTCAGCGTAGGCGTCACGTGCCGTATCCAGTGTCGCAGCGCCACATTGGTGGTGGACGACGGGACGAATGTCGTCGGAGAGCAGGGCGAGCGCCGCAGGTACGGTCCGGTTGAGCGCCAACGCTCCCTGGCTGCCGCCGAGCACGAGCATACGCAGCGGACCATCGCGGTCCGGGTAGCGTGCCTCAGGCCTGGGCACCGCAGCAATGTCCTCACGGACCGGGTTTCCCACGGTTTCCGCGTGAACGTTTGAATTAAAACTGCCCGGGAAGGCTTGCAGCACAACCCGGGCAAGACGCGCCAGAAGTCGGTTTGTCAGACCCGCAGCCGCATTCTGCTCGTGGATCACGAGCGGGCGGCGCATGAGCCAGGCGGCAACGCCGCCCGGGCCGCTGACGAAGCCTCCCATACCGAGTACGGCGGCAGGGCGGCGTCGAAGAATGACGATCAGCGACTGAATGAATGCCCAGCAGAGTTGAACGGGCGCAATAATGAGTGCAAGCAGTCCCTTGCGGCGCAGACCGCGAATGCTGATCCACTCCATGTTGATACCGGCGGCGGGCACAACACGCGATTCGAGGCCACGGTGTGTTCCGAGCCAGACCACGTCGCGGGACTGCTGCTGCAGTGCGCGCGCAACAGCGAGTGCCGGGTACACGTGGCCGCCTGTGCCGCCAGCCATTACCAGAATGGGGCGGCCACTCATGAGCGTGCGCTCCCGCGCTTGCCGGGCGCGCGGCGCTTGCGATTTGGCGGCGCCGCGTCCACGACCAACTCATGGTGAATGCGTAGCAGGATGCCGATCGCGATCATGGTCACGATGAGACTCGAGCGCCCGTAGCTGATGAGCGGCAAGGTCAGGCCCTTGGTCGGCAAAATGCCCATGTTGACGCCGACGTTTATGAACGCCTGCAGACCGAGCCAGGTACCGATCCCGACAGCGAGGTAGGCTTCGAAGCTGCGGTCCGTGTCCGACGCGTGCATGGCGAGCCGGAAGATACGCCACAGCAACGCGACGAATAGTCCGACCAGGATGAATGAACCAGCGAGCCCGAACTCCTCTGCAAATACCGCAAACACGAAATCGGTGTGGGCTTCGGGCAAATAGAACAGCTTTTGCACACTGTTGCCGAGACCGACGCCAAACCACTCACCGCGCCCGATGGCGATGAGCGACTGCGTCAACTGGAACCCTGAATCGAACGGATCTGCCCAGGGGTCGAGAAAGCCCGTCAGGCGCTTCATCCGGTACGGCGACGTGATCGCAAGCGACGCCATTGCGACCAGCGCTGCGGCGAAGAACAGCAGGAAATCCCGAATGCGCGCGCCGGCCACGAACAGCATGATCAGAGCGGTCGCTAGCAGGACGATGGCGGCACCGAAATCGGGTTCCGCAAGCAACGCGACGCAAGCGAGGCTCATCAGCAACATTGGTTTCAGGAAGCCTCTGAAGTTCTCGCGCAGGTCTTTATTGCGCCGCACGAGATAGCCGGCCAGGTAGATAATGAAACACAGGCGGGCAAGCTCGGACACTTGCAGGTTCAACATACCAAAGCGAATCCAACGGCGGCTACCGTTGACCTCGTGACCGACGCCCGGCAGCAGCACCAGAAACAGCAATGCAAGGCCGGTCAACAGCACCAGCGGACCGATACTGCGCAATACCTGCATCGGCACGAACAGACATGCGATGCCAGCGGCGGCGCCAATAGCCGCGGCCAGTAGCTGCCGCTCGACATAGAAAAACGGCTCACCGGCCAGGTTGTCTGAAATCGAAATGGACGCGGACGCGAGCACGACGAGTCCACCCAGCAACAAGATCATGACGATAGTTAACAACACGGGATCGAGCTGCAGCGACGTTTTCAACTGCGCAGGGAACGGTGATGTTGCAGTTCGAGCCGTCATCGCCTGAGAGCCTCCACTGCATCACGAAACGCATCGCCGCGTGCGGCAAAATTATCAAACTGGTCGAAGCTGGCACACGCCGGCGCCAGCAACACCGTATCGTCCGACTCGGCATACGCGGCCGCTTGTTGCACGGCGTCGTTCATGTCCTGCGCAAAATAGATCGGCATGATCGTGTCGAGCGCGGCGTCGATTTGCTCAGCGTCCTTGCCAATCAGTACGGCGGCGCGAAGTTTGTTTTCGAGCGGCGGCGCAAGCGCGGTGAAGTCGCCGCCCTTCCCTTCGCCACCGGCGATGAGCACCAACATGCCATTGACAGATTCTATTGACGCGACGGCAGCGGCGACGTTGGTGGCTTTGGAATCATCAACGTAATCGACAGCGGAGACTCGCCGCACGAATTGCATGCGATGTGGCAGGCCCGGGAATTCGCACAGCACCTGCAGCATCGATTGCATGTCCAGCCCCAGCAGGTCCCCTGCGGCCAAAGCCGCCAGCGCATTGGCCTGGTTGTGTATGCCGAAGAGTGCCAGTTCATTGACGGCGAGCAATACGCTGTCGCCGCACGCCAGGAATTCCTCGTCGTCCTCACGACGAATACCGTAGTGGCCTTCGCCGGGGGCGTCGAGTCCGAAACTGACTACCTTGGCAATGCCTTCGGCTCGCTGCAGGGCTTCATCGTCCTGGCGATTGACCACGGCCGACTCGGCGTCACGGAGGATACGGTACTTCGCTTGCCTGTATTCATCCTCATCGCTGTGCCAGTCCAGGTGATCGGGTGTCACGTTGAGCAACACGGCGACTTTCGCCGGCAGGGTGTCGGTGCGTTGCAGCTGGAAACTCGACAGTTCGAGGACATAGAGATCCGGCGTTTCGTCATCGAGCAGATCGAGTGCCGGCACGCCGAGATTGCCGCCCGCCAGCGTGTTACGACCAGCAGCCTGGCACATGTGATACAGCAACGTCGTTACCGTACTCTTGCCGTTCGACCCTGTGATGGCGACAAACGGTGCCACGGCTTCGCGTGCGAACAACTCGATATCCGAAATCACCTCGAGCTTCGCCTTGCGCGCCGCATTCAGTAACGCATGGCTATCGTCAATTCCGGGTGAGGCGATTACACGTCTCACGTTTTTCGGCAATTTCACATCACCGATACGCACATCGGCATCCGGCCAGAGTTGTTCGAGCTCGTCGAGTCCGGGTGGCTCCTCGCGAGTGTCGAAAAATATCGCGTCCTGCCCCTCACGCTTGAGATAGCGTGCGACGGACACACCAGTCGCACCGAGGCCGAGCACGAGATCTTTCTGCTGCGCCTTTTTTTTCTTCGCGGCATTCATCGGATTTTCAGACTCGCGAAGCCGACCAGCACGAGGATGACCGTGATTATCCAGAACCGAACGATCACCTTGGGTTCGGCCCAGCCTTTGAGTTCAAAGTGATGGTGCAATGGCGCCATACGAAACACGCGGCGACCGGTCATTTTGTAGGAGGCAACCTGGATGATGACGGACAGGGTTTCCACGACGAAAACACCGCCCATGATCGCGAGTACGATCTCCTGGCGCACTATGACCGCGACCACACCGAGCGACGCACCGAGCGCCAGTGCGCCGATATCGCCCATGAATACCTGCGCGGGATACGTGTTGAACCAGAGAAAGCCGAGTCCTGCACCCGCCAGCGCGGCACAGAACACGAGAATTTCACCCGTCCCGGCAACATAGGGGATACCCAGGTAGCCTGAGAAGTTCACGTTGCCTGTGAGGTAGGCGAATACGCCCAATGCGCCGCCGACGAGCACCGTCGGCATGATTGCAAGGCCATCGAGTCCGTCCGTCAGATTGACGGCGTTCGAAAAGCCAACAATAAAAAAGTACGTCACGACGACCTGAAACATGCCGAGTGGTATCGAGAGGTCTTTGAAATACGGGATCAGCAATGAGGTCGAAACCTCATCAGTCGCCGTAACGTACAAAGCAATGGCAGCGGTGATTGCCGCTGCAGACTGCCAGAAGAGCTTTTGTTTGGCCGATATGCCGGCCGGGTCCTGCAATACGAGTTTCTTGTAGTCATCGACATAGCCGATGACGCCGAAAGACAAGGTTACGAACAACACCACCCAGACGAAGTGGTTTTCGAGGTCGGCCCACAACACGGTACTCACGGCGATCGCGGTGAGAATCAATGCGCCGCCCATCGTCGGCGTGCCTGCTTTGGGCAAGTGCGTTACAGGCCCGTCCTCGCGTACCGGCTGACCGACCTGGTTCAGACTCAGCTTCGCGATCATCCGCGGTCCGATGACGAACGACAGGATCAATGCGGTGAGCGCACCGAGGATCGCTCGCATCGTCAGGTAATTGAAGACGTTGAAGCCCGACTCAAACTGTGCAAGATAGTTGGTGAGATACAGCAGCATGGTCAGGCCTCCTTCTTCCGGGCCTGCGATTCATGCAGCACTTGGACGACGCGTTCCATTTGCATGAAACGCGATCCCTTGACGAGTACGTTAACGCCGCTGCGCAGTTCCGTCAGCAGTAATTCGGAAATCGCCTCAGCCGTCGCGAACCAGGTTGCGCCGTCACCGAAACCATCGACCGTATTGCGTGACAGTCCGCCAGTCGCCAGCAGTCGCTTGATGCCGGCCTCGCGCACCTGTTCTCCGACATCGCGATGCAAGCGCGGCGCATCGTCTCCGAGTTCGCCCATGTCACCGAGTACGAGCCAGTTGTCACCCGGTAACGTGGCAAAAAATTCAGCCGCGGCAACGACGCTCAATGGGTTCGCGTTGTAGCTATCGTCGTAGATGGTCGCGCCGCCGATGCCGGCAAGAGGCTGCAATCGTCCAGCGACGGGTTGCACTGATTCCAGCGCGGACTTGATGTCCGGTATGTCGACGCCGACTGTGTAGGCAATCGCCGCGGCCGCACACGCGTTGCTGACATTGTGTCGCCCCACGAGTGGCAACACTATGTCGATCTCGCCGCCGGGCAGATGCAGGCGGAACGCGGACTGGCCTGCCCTCACGACGATGTCGTCCGCTCGAACGTCTGCTGCATTGTCGATGCCGAAACTAATTAGCTGGGTGTCGTCGACGAGCGAGGACCAGTACTCGAAATAGCGATCATCCGCATTGAGAATCGCGATTTTCGGACGCACGTCGCCACTCAGAAGCTCACCCTTGGCCCGTGCCACGCCGTCAATCGAACCAAAGCCCTCGAGGTGTGCAGGCGCGGCGTTCGTAATGACGGCGACGTCCGGCTGCGCCAGCGCCGTCAGGTAGGCGATCTCACCCGCGTGGTTCGCGCCCATTTCGAGCACCGCGTAACGATGCGCATCGTCGATGCGTGTCAACATCAGCGGCATGCCGATCTCGTTGTTGAGATTGCCGTGTGTCGCAAGCGTCGGCGCCACCGTTGCCAGGCACGCGGCCGTCATTTCCTTGAGCGTCGTTTTGCCGTTGCTGCCTGTGATTCCGATGACTCGCACCGGCAGCCCTTCGCGCCATGCGGCGCCGAGCTGACCCAGCGCACGCTTCGAGTCATTGACAACTACTTGTGCCAGGCCCCGCGCGATGTCGTCGTTGACGAGCGACGTTACGACCGCGGCCACGGCACCCTTGTCGCGGGCCTGACCAACATAATCGCGGCCGTCGAAATTCGGTCCCTGCAATGCGACGAATAGCTCGCCCTGCTGCAGGGTACGTGTATCCGTGCTGACACCGTCGAACGTGATGTCCGAACCGTGCAGCGTGCCATGCATGGAGTCAGCGGCGGCAGCTAGCGTCGACATCACGCGTCGTCCTCCTCGCGCCGGGACCGCACGAGCAGATTCGCAACCGCGCTACCATAGTCCGCGAAGTCGCGGCGCTCGTCGCCGATCAACTGGTAATTTTCGTGGCCTTTGCCGGCGAGCAAAATGACGTCGCTCGCACCTGCCTGACGGATCGCCCAGGCGATTGCAGCGGCACGGTCCTCAATAATCGTCGCGTTTTGCCCGTCGTTCAAACCGTCGACGATAGCTGTGATGATGTCACCGGCGTCTTCGCTGCGCGGGTTGTCGCTCGTCACGACGATGTGGTCGGCAAGCCGTTCGGCCGCGCGTCCCATCAATGGCCGCTTTCCCCGGTCGCGGTCACCTCCACAGCCGAATACGCATATGACCCGTCCTGCGGCCATTTCCCGGCACGCGGTAAGTGCCACCTTGAGTGCGTCCG
>DAOWGY010000062.1 GCA_030641695.1 Gammaproteobacteria bacterium | reverse complement strand
TCCTTGACCGAGAAATACTTCGGTTTGCGTTGGATCACAAAGCCCTGCTTCGACAGCGAATCACCAACCATGACTTTTGCGGCAATTTTGGCCAGTGGAATACCGGTCGCCTTGGACACGAACGGCACCGTGCGCGAAGCCCGCGGGTTTACTTCGAGCAGGTAGACGATTTTGTTCTGAATCGCGAACTGCGTGTTCATCAGGCCCACCACATTCAGGCCCTTGGCCAATTCTACGACTTGATCCTGTAGTTCCTGCTGCAATTCCTGCGACAAACTGAACGGTGGCAGCGAACAACCGGAGTCGCCTGAATGCACACCGGCCTGTTCAATGTGCTCCATCACACCGCCAATGAGCACCCGTTCACCGTCGCACACGCAGTCGACGTCGACCTCGGTCGCGAGATCGAGGAAGCGGTCCAGCAGCACCGGGCTGTCATTGGACACCTGGATCGCCGCGTCCATATAGACCGCCAGGTCTTCTTGGCTATGCACGACTTCCATTGCCCTGCCGCCGAGTACGTAGGACGGCCTGACGATGAGCGGAAAACCGACGTCGGCGCTCATCTCCAGCGCCTCTTCCTTGCTGCGTGCAGTGCAGTTCGGCGGTTGTTTCAGCGCAAGCGACTCGACCAACTGCTGAAAACGCTCGCGATCTTCGGCCAGGTCGATTGAGTCGGGCGAGGTGCCGATAATCGGCGCACCGGCCGCTTCGAGTTCCCGCGCGAGATTCAGGGGCGTCTGGCCGCCGTACTGCACGATGACGCCCTTCGGCTTTTCCTTGTCGATTATTTCCATGACGTCCTCGAACGTCAGGGACTCGAAATACAGCCGATCCGAGGTGTCATAGTCAGTCGAAACGGTCTCCGGATTGCAATTGACCATGATCGTTTCGTAGCCCGACTCTTTTAGTGCCAGCGCCGCGTGTACGCAGCAGTAATCGAATTCGATCCCCTGCCCAATGCGATTCGGACCGCCACCGAGAATCATGATCTTCGGCTGATCGGTAGGTTCGGCTTCGCACTCTTCCTCGTAGGTCGAATACAGGTAGGCGGTCGTCGTCGCGAATTCGGCGGCGCAGGTATCAACACGCTTGAATACGGGCCGAATTTTCAATTCGAGTCGCCTGCGCCGTACGGCCTTTTCGTCGACCCTGAGCAACTCGGCAATCCTCGCATCTGAGAAGCCCTTGCGCTTGAGCGAACGCGTCACCTCCGCAGTCAGCACGGCCAGCTTCTTGCCTCGCAAGGCTTTTTCCGCCTCAACCAGGTCGTTGATCTGCGCCAGGAACCATGGATCGATGCCGGTTATCTCGGCGACATGATCGAGCGAAAAGTCATTACGCAGCGCATCTGCAACGTATCGCAAACGATCGGCGCCGGGAATCTGTAGCTCGTGGCGCAAGCGATCGCGGTCAGCCTCCGTCACGATCGTAGTGAACAACTCATTGAGGCCCGTGATACCGATCTCCAGGCCGCGCAAGGCTTTCTGCAACGACTCCTGGAAGGTGCGCCCGATCGCCATGACCTCGCCCACCGACTTCATCTGTGTCGTCAGTCGGTCGTTCGTGCCCGGGAATTTCTCGAAGGTAAAGCGAGGAATCTTGGTGACGACGTAGTCGATGGTGGGCTCGAACGACACCGGCGTCGCGCCGCCCGTAATGTCGTTCCTGAGCTCATCCAGGGTGTAGCCAACCGCGAGCTTCGCGGCGACCTTCGCGATGGGAAATCCTGTGGCTTTCGATGCCAGCGCCGAGGAACGGGACACGCGCGGATTCATCTCGATAACGAGGACCCGGCCATCCTCCGGATTCACTGCGAACTGAACATTGGAGCCACCGGTATCGACACCGATCTTGCGCAAGACGTCGATCGACGCATCACGCAAGCGCTGATATTCCTTGTCCGTCAGGGTCTGCGCGGGCGCAACCGTGATCGAATCACCCGTGTGGACGCCCATCGGGTCGAGGTTTTCGATCGAGCAGACAATGATGCAGTTGTCGTTCCTGTCACGCACGACCTCCATTTCAAATTCTTTCCAACCGTTCGCCGGCTCTTCAAGCAAGACCTCGGTGGTCGGCGACATTTCGAGACCGTGTGACACGATGCGCTCGAATTCCTCGCGATTGTAGGCGATGCCACCGCCGCTGCCGCCGAGCGTGAAGGACGGCCGGATAATCGTGGGAAAACCGACTGCCTCCTGCTTTTCGAGCGCCTCGTCGAGCGAATGCGCTATTTCCGCCTGCGGTACCTCGAGCCCAATATCGGTCATCGCCTGGCGAAACAGCTCGCGGTCCTCGGCCATATCGATCGCTTCGCGTGAGGCGGCGATCAACTCCACGTCGTACTTCTCGAGCACACCCTCGCGGGCCAGGTCCAGCGCACAATTCAGAGCTGTCTGGCCTCCCATCGTCGGCAGCAGCGCATCCGGGCGCTCTTTGGCGATAATGCGCTCCACGGCAGACCAGTGAACCGGCTCGATATAGATGGCATCGGCCATCTCCGGATCGGTCATGATCGTCGCCGGGTTGGAGTTGACGAGGACAACGCGGTAGCCCTCCTCCTTGAGTGCCTTGCAGGCCTGTGCCCCCGAATAATCGAATTCGCAGGCCTGGCCGATGATGATCGGACCAGCCCCGATAATCAGGACGCTGTCGATGTCTGAGCGCTTGGGCATGGAGTCAGGTTTCTACTATTTACTTTAACTAAGCTAAATAATTATCTAATTTACAAAGTATTTCATGTTGACAATACGGCCTTCACGGCACTGCGTTTGCTCGCCTCCATGTCCTGCATGAAACGCTCGAACAACGGCAACAGGTCATGCGGGCCGGGGCTTGCCTCCGGGTGGCCCTGGAAGCCGAATGCCGGTCGACCCTTGATCGCGATACCCTGCAACGAGCCGTCGAACAAAGACCGATGCGTCGCCTCGACGTCCTCCGGCAGGCTCGCTTCATCAACGGCAAAGCCGTGGTTCTGACTCGTGATCAGGACCTTACCGCTACCCAGGTCCTGTACCGGATGATTGGCGCCGTGGTGGCCGAATTTCATTTTCTCGGTTTTCGCTCCGGCTGCCAGCGCCAGTAACTGGTGCCCGAGGCAGATGCCGAATACCGGAATGCCTTCCTCCAGAAAGCGTTGTATGGCCGTGATGGCATAATCACAGGGTTCCGGATCGCCCGGGCCGTTCGACAGAAATATGCCGTCCGGGCCGAGCGTCAGGGCATCGTCAGCACTGGTCTTGGCTGGCACGACCGTCATCCGGCAATCCAGGTCGGACAGCAGCCGCAGGATATTGCGTTTGATGCCGAAATCGTAGGCGACGACATGGTACGGTGCGACGCGACGGCTCAGGATGCGCGGTTTGCGGCCAAACGTGCTGCCTTGGGACCACTGGTACGAGTGCTCGGTCGTAACGAACTTCGCGAGGTCCATACCGGCGATTCCCGGGAATTTGCTGGCATGTTTGACGGCCTTCTCGACGTTGATCTCGCCGGTCATGATGCAGCCGGATTGCGCTCCCTTCTCGCGAATAATCCTCGTCAGTTTGCGCGTGTCGATATCGGCGATCGCGACAGTGTCGCTTTGTTTCAGGAAATCACTGAGCGTCCGCTCGCTGCGCCAGTTGCTGGTCACCAGTGAGCTGTCGCGGATGATCAGTCCTGATGCGTGAACCTGCGACGACTCCATGTCTTCAGAATTGGTGCCGGTGTTACCAATATGGGGATAGGTCAGCGTGACGATCTGCCGGCAATAGGAGGGATCGGTCAAGATCTCCTGGTAGCCGGTCATCGCGGTATTGAACACGACTTCACCGATGGTCCGGCCGTCAGCACCAATGGAGGTACCCTGAAATACGGTGCCATCTTGCAGGGCCAATACAGCCGGCGTGCTCAAATGCGATCCGCGCAAAGAATACCCAAACCAACCCGGTGATCAGCGTGCCTGTCGTCGCGGTGCCGCGCGCCCCGCGCCGATTGCAGATGTACAAAAGCGGAAGGACAAGGCCTCCCGCTTATGACTTCGCTGACCGCTCAGCGATCGGGCATAGTTTACTGAACGGAAACAGCGGGCGCCAGACTCTGCAGGGGCTTTTTTTAATTTACTCCGCCACGTCGCTGAACAAGACATCGTGCATGTCGTAGCGGCCAGGGCGTTGCGAGACGATCCAGCGGGCCGCGCGCAAAGCGCCTTCGGCGAATACGTGGCGGGTCGTAACGCTGTGACTCAACGTCAGGCGCTCGGTCGGAGACGAGAAGATGACATCGTGGTCGCCCGGCACCTCACCACGACGATCCGACTGGTAGCGAATAGCGTCTGTGTTCTCCATGGCGCGCGCGTCACCGACCGCGGCACCGAGCTTGAGCGCCGTGCCGGACGGCGCGTCTTTCTTGTGTACGTGGTGAGTCTCGTGGATCTCGATGGCGAAGTCGTCGCCGAGCGAGCGCGCCGCCCGCTCCACCAGGCTCTGTAACACGGCTATGCCCTGGCTCATGTTGCGATCGTAAACGAGCGGCACAGTGGCGGCAGCGCTGTCGAGTGCGGCCAACTCCTTGTCGCCGAGTCCGCTGACACCGCAAACCAGCGGTTTCTGCAATCGTGCGACACTATCGGCGATCCGTGAAGTCGCCTCCGGAAGGCTGAAGTCGATGACGACGTCGGCGAGTTCGATGACGTGATCGAGATCGCCGGACACGATCACGCCGGAAGGCGTGGCGAGCTCGTCCGCGGCATCCGGGTCCCTGACCCAGATACTACTGACATCGAGATCAGGACAAGCGCCGATTTCGTTGACGACAGCGAGCCCCATACGGCCTGCACCGACTATTCCGATCTTGATTTTGTTATTGACCAATGCGCTCAAAGAATCGTTTCACGGTGTCGAACCAGTTGTCTGCCCGCGGTGAATGTTTGTCGCCCCCCGCCTGCAGCTGAGTATCGAACTCACTCAGCAGTTCCTTTTGTTCGCTCGTCAGGTTGACGGGGGTCTCGACAGCGACTTGTGCAAACAGGTCTCCCTTGCGCGTGTCTCTCACCATCGTCACACCCTTGCTGCGTAGTCGAAATATCTTGCCGGATTGTGTGCCTGCCGGCACCTTTAGCGACACATTCCCGTCGAGCGTCGGCAGTTCAACCTCTCCGCCCAGCGTCGCGGTCGCAAAACTGATCGGTACCTCGCATGACAGATCTGCACCATTACGCTTGAACAATTTGTGCGGATTGAGGCGAATTTCCACGTACAAGTCGCCGGAAGGGCCACCGTTTCTACCCGCCTCGCCCTCACCGGAGAGTCGGATACGGTCTCCATCGTCGACTCCGGGGGGTACTTTGACCGATAGCGTACGCGTCTTGCGGGTCCGGCCGCGCCCGTGGCAGGTCTCGCAGTGGTCGGAAATCATCGTCCCCGCGCCCTTGCAGGCCGGACAGGTTTGCTGAATCGAGAAAAAACCCTGTTGCATGCGAACCTGACCGGCTCCGCCGCAGGTCGAGCATTGCACGGGTTGTGTACCCTTTTTCGCACCGCTGCCGTTACAACTCTCACAGGTGACCTGTGACGGTACGTCGATCGTTACGGATTCACCGTTGACGGCCTTCTCGAGATCGAGTCGCAGCTCGTAGCCGAGGTCGGCGCCACGAAACACCTGCGGCCCGCCGCGCCGGCTACCGCCGAATATGTCGCCGAAAACGTCCCCGAAGATGTCGCTGAAGCCTTCCGCACTGAAGCCACCCGGGCCACCCATACCGGCGCCGCGAATTCCGTCGTGCCCGAACCGGTCGTAGGCGGAACGTTTGTCTCCGTCACTCAGGACCTCGTAGGCCTCCTTGGCCTCCTTGAACTTGCCTTCGGCGCTTGTATCGTCCGTGGCTCGGTCAGGGTGAAACTTCATGGCGAGGCGACGGTATGCCTTCTTGATCTCGTCGGCAGATGCCGTCTTCGAGACCCCGAGTACCTCGTAATAGTCGCGTTTCGCCATGCTTACTCAACAACGGGCGCCCCGTGGGGCGCCCAGATCAGTTCAACCAGCCAGGCCTTCGATCAGGCCGATTTCGATTCGTCGTCCTTGTCGACTTCCTCGAATTCGGCATCGACGACATCATCGCCAGCCGCAGACGCACCTTCGGCAGGCGCTTCAGCCTGCTGCTCGGCATAGAGCTTCTGCGCCAGCGTACCGGACGCTTCGGCCAGTGCCGCAGTTTTTGCCTCGATCGCGTCCTTGTCATCCTTGTCCAGAACGGCCTTGAGATCGGAAACCGCATTTTCGATGTTAAGACGCTCCTCGCTAGTCGCTTTTTCGCCCAGCTCACTAAGCGTCTTCTCCGCAGCGTGGATCAGGCTGTCACCCTGGTTACGAACATCCACGAGTTCACGGAATTTTCGGTCTTCTTCCGCGTGACTCTCGGCATCCGTCACCATCTGTTCGATTTCATCGTCAGACAAGCCGCTCGACGCCTTGATAACGATGTTCTGGCTCTTGCCTGTCGCCTTGTCTTTTGCGGACACGTTCAGGATACCGTTCGCATCAATATCGAAGGAAACCTCGATCTGCGGCAAGCCGCGTGGCGCCGCGGGAATATCGGCCAGGTCGAATCGGCCCAGCGACTTGTTGTCGCCAGCGCGCTCGCGCTCACCCTGCAGAACATGGATCGTCACGGCCGTCTGGTTGTCGTCGGCCGTTGAGAATACCTGCTCCGCATTCCCTGGAATCGTCGTATTTTTCTCGATCAGCTTGGTCATCACGCCACCCAGGGTCTCGATACCGAGCGACAACGGGGTAACGTCGAGCAACAGAACGTCCTTGACGTCGCCCGCAAGCACACCGCCCTGAATCGCCGCGCCGAGCGCGACCGCCTCATCCGGGTTAACGTCCCTGCGCGGTTCCTTGCCGAAGAAATTCTGCACGGCTTCCTGCACTTTGGGCATGCGGGTCTGGCCGCCGACGAGAATGACGTCGTCGACTTCGTTGACCTTGAGACCCGCGTCCTGCAATGCAATCTTGCACGGACCCATTGTGCGTTCGACCAGTTCATCAACAAGAGACTCGAGCTTGGCCCGCGTCAATTTGATATTGAGATGCTTCGGCCCGTTGGCATCCGCCGTAATGTACGGCAGATTTACCTCGGTTTGCTGCTGGGAACTCAACTCGATCTTGGCCTTCTCGGCTGCTTCCTTCAGACGCTGCATGGCCAACGGGTCCTTGCTGATGTCGACGCCGCTCTCACGTTCGAACTCAGAGGTCAGGTACTTTATGACGCGCAGATCGAAATCCTCGCCACCGAGGAAGGTATCGCCATTGGTCGAAAGGACCTCGAACTGATGCTCACCATCGACCTCGGCGATTTCGATGATCGATACGTCAAAGGTGCCGCCACCCAGGTCGAATACGGCGATTTTCTTGTCGCCGCGCTTCTTGTCCATGCCGTAAGCGAGTGCCGCTGCCGTCGGCTCGTTGATGATGCGCTTGACGTCCAGTCCCGCGATCTTGCCGGCGTCTTTGGTTGCCTGACGCTGCGAGTCATTGAAGTAGGCCGGCACCGTGACAACCGCCCCGGTGACTTCCTCACCGAGGTAATCCTCGGCGGTCTTTTTCATCTTCATCAGCACGCGCGCCGAAATCTCAGGTGGCGCCATTTTCTTGCCGTTCGCCTCGACCCACGCGTCGCCATTGTCAGCTTTGACGATGTTGTACGACACCATGTCCATATCTCGTCGCACCACGTCGTCTTCGAAACGCCGTCCAATCAGGCGCTTGACAGCGAACAAGGTGTTGCCTGGATTGGTCACAGCCTGGCGCTTCGCCGACTGGCCCACGAGTACCTGGTCGTCCTTGCTGAAAGCAACGATTGACGGCGTCGTGCGATCACCCTCACTATTCTCGATTACCTTCGGTGTACCG
>DAOWGY010000165.1 GCA_030641695.1 Gammaproteobacteria bacterium | reverse complement strand
CACGCGGACCAGCGCCGGGCTTCGAACGGCACCCGGACCATCGCATCGACATCGGGTCCGCCAGCGGCCGCTGGCAGGCCAGGCTCGGCGGCCAGTTGCTCGCCGACAGCGAGCACGCATTGCTGCTCGACGAGTCTCGTCACGCGCGGGTCGTCTATTTTCCGCGTGATGACGTTGCCGAAGACCGACTCGTTGCAACGGATTCCAAAACGACTTGTCCATTCAAGGGTGAGGCGAGCTATTTCCGCCGTGCGGATGACGAAGGCGGCGAAGATATCGCCTGGACCTATCCAGAGACTTTCGATGAAGTGGCCGACATTGCCGGCTTTGTCGCGTTTTATGCGAATCGGGTCACGGTGACCGATTCGAGCAACGATTGAGGAGAGGAACATGGCAAGAGTGACGGTGGCGAGACGCATAGATTCGTCGATCGAAGAGGTTTGGGAAAGCTGGGAAGATTTCGGCAACATCTACCGCTTCAATCCGAACCTGAAACACTCGTACCTGTTGTCGGATCCCGACCAGCCGACCGGTGTCGGTAGCGAACGGCAATGCGACCTCGCGGACGGCAAGAACTGGATTCGTGAGCGAATCATCGACTATCGACCAGGGCGCGCGATCAGGATCGATGCATACGACAGCACGATGCCGATGAAGTCGATCATTGCGTCGCTGCACTTCGAGAAAATCTCGGAAGAGCGGACGCGGGTGCGCATGAGTGTCGATTTCGAGCCAAAGTTCGGTGTTGTCGGCAGGCTCATGGTGCCACTCATGCGCCGGCAGTTCCGGCCCATGCTGCAGGCGCTACTCGACTGCAACGCGGCTCACGTCGAGCGCGGCGAAGTCGTGCCTGCTGCGGCATAACGGACCGATGAGCGGATTTGTGAACACGGAACTTGCCAAACGGAGCCGTCGGGGTTATATTCTTGACCGCTCGGTTTTAAATACATTGACGCTATGGCACAGCCTGAAACAAAACGCTCAGTTGGACGACCTCGTGAATTCGACGAGGAAGCCGCCCTCGAGGCTGCCATGGATGCGTTCTGGCAGAAGGGCTACGAGGCTACGTCGCTCACGGATCTGTGTACCTGCACCGGGCTCCACAAGGGCAGCCTGTACCAGGCATTCGGCGACAAGCATTCGCTGTTCATGCGCTCACTCCATCACTACGCGGATCGCGAGTTCAAAGACACTGCGGTGGTTGCCTATCAGTTCGAATCGCCGCTGGACAGCATCCGCGCCATCGTTCGCACCGTCTGTGATCATGCAGCGGAAGGGCGGGGCTGCCTGATGATCAATAGCATGGTCGAACTCGCACCGCACGACCCCGAGGTCAAGCAAGCGATCGAAAATGAGGGCCAGAAGCGCATACGTGTCTTTACGGAATTGCTGACGAGGGCGCGCGACAAAGGCGAAATTCGTGCCGACCTGGTGCCGGAAAAACTCGCGCAGCAATTGCTGATTGGCCTGGCCGGTGCGGCCGCCATGGTAAAGGGGTTGGTTACCACGGAGCAGGTCATGGAAATCCTCGACGACATGATTGGCTACTGGACCTGACCTTTTTTTCACTAATTTATGACCAATTGGTAACAAATTACACAATCGGAGACTTCAAATGGGCACGTATTTCAAGGCAATCGACCGCTTCGCAGCGGCACTGACGAGGCGCATCATCGCCAGGCGCTGGCTGGTCATCGCGACCGCCGTAGCGCTGGCGGCCGTTATCGGCACAGGCGCGGGCCGCTTGGAGTTTTCGACCAACTACCGGGTGTTCTTCTCGGACGCGAATCCGGAATTGCAGGCTTTCGAAAATCTGCAGAACACCTATACGAAGAACGACAACTTCTTCTTTGTGATCGAGCCGCGCGATGGTGGTGCCTTCGACGCGCAAACCCTCGCTGCCGTTGAGCAACTGACGGATGCTGCCTGGCAGATTCCCTACGCGATTCGTGTCGATTCGGTCAGCAACTTCCAGCACACCTACGCAATCGAGGACAACCTGATCGTCGAAGACCTCGTCCGCAACGCGACGGACAGGGATGCGGCTTACCTCGGCGACCGCCGCGACGTGGCTCTCGCAGAACCTCTTTTACGAAACCAGATCGTAACCGCCGATGCAGGCGTTACGGCCGTTAACGTCGTGCTGCAGTACCCGGAGAAGGGCCTGATGGAAGTGCCCGAGGCCGTGAGTTTCGCGCGCGATCTCAAGGCTGAGATCGAATCCGACCACCCGAATATCCGGATTCATCTGACCGGCGTATCGATGCTCAACAACGCCTTCGCCGAGACCGGCATGGCCGATGGCGCAACGCTCATGCCATTGATGTTCGTTGTGATATTTGCGCTCACATGGCTGATCATTCGTTCATTCGTCGCTACCTTTTCGACCCTGCTGGTCATCGGACTCTCGACGATGGTTGCGATGGGTGTGGCCGGATTTGCCGGCGTCAAGCTGACGCCTATCGCGATGTCGGCTCCGATAGTGATCCTGACGCTCGCCGTTGCCGATTCCATACATATCCTTCTGTCACTACGAGGCCTGATGCGGGAAGGACTCGAAAAGTCCGAGGCCCTCGTCGAGGCGGTCCGAGTGAATTTCCTGCCGGTGTCGATCACGTCGCTGACGACGATTGTCGGATTCCTGTCGCTGAATTTCTCGGACTCTCCACCATACTGGCACCTTGGCAATATCACGGCGGTCGGAATCGCGGCGGCATGGCTGTATTCGGTCACGCTGCTTCCGGCGATGATCAGCGTGCTGCCATACCGGACCCGGCGAACGCAAACCCCTGAGTGGTCGCAACGAGTCATGGACCGTCTTGCCGATCTGGTCATCAACAATTACCGCAAGCTTCTGGCCATTGTAGGCATACCGGCGCTGGTGTTTGTCGCGTTCATACCAACCATGGACTTCAACGATCAGTGGGTGGAGTACTTCGACGAGCGCATTGAGTTCCGCACCGATTCGGATGAGGCGCAGGAGTTTTTCGGTCTGTATCCGATCGAGTACTCGGTTCCCGCATCGGGCCCGGGTGGCATCAGCGAACCTGAGTTCCTCAGGAACCTGGAATATTTCGCGGAATTCCTGCGCGCACACCCGAGTGTGACGCACGTCTATTCGCTCTCCGACATCATGAAGCGGCTTAATCGCAATATGCACGCCGATGACGATGCTTATTATCGAACGCCCGCTGACCGGGAGCTGTCGGCGCAGTACCTGCTGCTCTATGAGCTGTCGTTACCGTATGGCCTGGATCTCAACGATCGTATCAACATCGACAAGTCTGCGACTCGAGTAACGGCTACGATCAGCCGGACAACGACGGCAGAGACAAAGCAGTTTTTCGCGGACGTTGACGAGTGGATGGATAAGAACTGGCCGTCCTACATGCATGCGGATCCGACCAGTGCAGCCGTCATGTTCACTTACATCAGTGAACGCAATATGCAAAACATGATTACGGGCACGATTGTGGCGATTGCAGCCATCGCCCTGATCATGATGTTTGCGTTGCGCAGTGTAAGTCTCGGCGCACTGAGCCTCGTTCCGAATGGCCTGCCGATCCTGACGACTTTCGGCGCCTGGGCGCTGTTGGTCGGCGAGGTGGGATTCTCGGTGGCGACAGTTGCATCGATCTCACTCGGGATCATTGTCGACGACACGGTGCACCTGCTGTCCAAGTATGTGCGAGCACGCGACGAGCGCGGCCTGAGCGTCGAAGACTCGATTCGCTATGCATTCCACAACGTCGGCATGGCGATCGTCGTCAACACAATCATCCTGACGGCGGGCTTCCTCGTCATGACGACATCGGCGTTCAAACTGAATATGGATCTCGGCCTGATGACCATACTGGCGATCATCTTTGCGCTGATTCTCGACTTCCTGTTTCTCCCGGCGTTGCTGTTGCTCGGCAATCGTGATCGTGAGCCGCAGGAGACCGCGCGGCTCGAACTGCAGACGTCGACGTCCTGAATGACTTCTTTTGAAATTGACAAGTGAGGAATGAAAATGAAACTCAAAACCACGATAGGCATGATTTTGCTTATGGCCTTTATGATCTCGTTCGCCGCCAGAGTCGAAGCGGCCACCGAGGAAGACATAGGCTTCGATATCGCGGCTCGTTCTGACCGCTCGGACCTGGGCTTTGGTGACAGCGAAGTCGAGCTGAAGATGGTTCTGCGCAATGCCGCAGGACAGGAATCGACACGCTCATTGCGAATCGCAACACTCGAGAAGCCCGATGAGTCAGTGGGCGACAAGAGTCTCGTCCTGTTCGATACACCACGTGATATCGAGGGCACGGCGCTGCTGTCACACGCAAAGATTCTCGATCCCGATGATCAGTGGCTGTTTCTGCCGGCGCTCAAGCGCGTCAAGCGGATTTCGTCGAGTAACAAGTCGGGACCGTTCGTCGGCAGCGAATTCGCGTTCGAGGATTTCACGGCGATTGAACTCAACAAGTTCGATTACGTTCACGTTGGTGAAGAGCCTTGCGGAGATCTGACTTGCGACGTACTCGAGAGAACGCCGCGGTATGAGAATTCAGGCTACACGAAGCAGATGTCATGGGTCGACCAGACCGACTTTCAAATTCGAAAGGTCGAGTTCTATGATCGCCGCGGCGATCTGTTGAAAGTCCTCGAACTCAAGGATTACCGCGACTACGAGGGCATCTGGCGGGCACACGTTCTGAGCATGATCAATGTGCAGACCAACAAGCAAACCGATCTCGTCTATGGCGACTACAGTTTCGGTGTCGGGCTATCGGAAAACGACTTCGTCAAAGGCCGCCTGAGCCGGTTGAGGTAATCGATCATGTCTGCGCTGAAATACGGCTTGCTGGTACTCGTAACGCTTTTATCATCGCTTGCGGCACAGGCCGACGAGGCGTCCTGGGACTGGTCCGGCAATGTCGAGTTGCAGAGCCGGTTTTTCGCCCGGGACGCCTTGTGGCCGGGACAAAAGTCGCAGGCGGCGCAAGCGGCAATAGCGGCGACGGCGGAGCTGCGCTGGCGTAGTGCAACGGGTAACCAGCGTGCGTCCGTCATTCCATTTCTGCGCTGGGACGCAACAGACGAGGAGCGCTCGCTCGCAGATCTTCGTGAGGCTTACTGGGCCTGGGAGGGCGATGCGTTTGAACTTCTGGTTGGAGCGAACACCGTCTTTTGGGGCGTCACCGAGTCCGTGCATCTGGTTGACATCATCAATCAGACTGATGCGGCTGGTGACATCGACGGCGAGGACAAGCTCGGCCAGCCGATGGTGAATTTCGCGCTGCAGCGCGACTGGGGGCAGCTGAGCGCCTTTGTGATGCCGACCTTCCGTGAGCGAACTTATCCCGGAGTTGACGGCAGGTTGCGCGCGCCCTTGCCGGTCGACACGGACCGGCCGCAATACGAGTCCTCTGACGTCGAGAAGCATGTCGATCTCGCGCTACGTTACAGCCATTACATCGGCGACGTCGACATCGGGCTGAGCATATTTAGCGGGACGAGCCGTGAGGCACGACTGGTGCCGGCGGAGGATGCCCCGGTCCTGCTACCGCACTATGATCAGATCGACCAGCTCGGTGTGGACCTGCAGTACACGAACGACGCATGGCTGTGGAAACTCGAGGGCATCGTCCGCGACGGCTATTCGCATACGTTTGCGGCAGCGGTTGGAGGATTCGAGTACACGTTCTACCAGGTGCAGGAATCTGCAGCAGACATTGGCTTGTTACTCGAATACCAGTACGACGGTCGAAACGAGCTGGAGCCGTTCACGATCAATGACAACGATGTCTTCATGGGCACGAGATTTGCGCTTAACGATGTTCAGAACACGTCGTTGCTGGCGGGCGTTGCCTGGGATGTCGAGACGGGCGAGACCTTTCTGAACATCGAGGCAGAACGGCGCTTCGGCGACGATATCGTGCTGGAGATACGAGCGAGGGCATTTTCGGGGGCGGCCCCTCAGGACATCACCTATTCGGTGGTCAACGACGACTACGTGCAACTGCAAATCGCAAAGTATTTCTAGGCGAAGTACTATTGCGGCGGTGCAGCCTATCCTCGACATCAGGAATCTGAACAAGACGTATGCTGGCGGTTTCGTCGCGCTCCGGGAGGTTAGCCTCACAATCGAGCGTGGAGAGATTTTGGCGCTGCTCGGCCCCAACGGGGCCGGCAAGACGACGCTGATCAATATCGTTTGCGGCATAGTCAGTCCGACCGGTGGCACGGTTCTGGTTAACGGACACGACATCATCAAAGAGTATCGCGCGACGCGCTCGATCATCGGGCTCGTGCCACAGGAACTGCCCGTGGAGACATTCGAGACGGTTTGGAATACGGCGAGCTTCAGCCGCGGGTTGTTCGGCAAAGCGTCGAACCCGGAGCACATCGAAAAAGTGCTGCGGTCGTTGTCGCTTTGGGACAAGAAGGACGCGCGCATCATTGATCTGTCAGGTGGCATGAAACGTCGCGTGCTGATCGCGAAAGCGCTCGCGCACGAGCCCGAGCTTTTGTTCCTCGACGAACCGACGGCCGGCGTCGACGTGGAGTTGCGCCAGGACATGTGGAATGTCGTGCGCGAGTTGCGCGAGTCGGGCGTCACCGTGATCCTCACGACCCACTATATCGAAGAGGCCGAGCAAATGGCCGATCGCGTGGGCGTTATCAATCACGGCGAGATTATTCTCGTGCAGGACAAGAACAGCCTGATGCTCGAACTCGGCAAGAAACAATTATTCCTGTGTCTCAACGAGCCGCTTGGCGAGATCCCGCCACAATTGTCGCAATACGGGCTGGAACTGAACGCGAACGGCAGCGAGCTCGTGTTCACCTACGATTCGCAACAGGAGCGTACCGGGATTACGTCTTTGCTCGGCGAGCTCGATAACGCCGGTATCGCGTTTCACGACCTCAACACGTCGCAGAGCTCGCTGGAAGAGATTTTCGTCGACCTCGTGCACAGACCGCGATGAACTTCCAGGCCGTGAGGTCCATCTACATGTTCGAGATGGCGCGAATGCGGCGCACGCTGGTGCAAAGTATCGTAGCGCCGGTGTTGTCGACGTCGCTGTACTTCGTGATCTTCGGTGCGGCGATCGGTTCTCGCATTACCGAGATCGATGGCGTGAGCTATGGCTCATTCATCGTCCCCGGGCTGATCATGTTGTCGATACTTACTGAGAGTATTTCGAACTCGTCGTTTGCCATTTATTTTCCGAAATTTACGGGGACGATATTCGAAGTCATGTCGGCGCCCGTGTCGTTTGTCGAGATTTTGCTCGGCTACGTCGGGGCGGCGGCGACCAAGTCGATCATCATCGGCACGATCATCCTGGCAACGGCGAGTTTTTTCGTCGACATCAACATCGCGCATCCACTCGTGATGGCGTTGTTTCTCGTGCTGACTTCGGTGTCGTTCAGCTTGTTCGGGTTTATCCTGGGCATCTGGGCGGATGGCTGGGAGAAACTGACGATAGTGCCCATACTCGTGATCATGCCACTGACATTCCTGGGCGGAACGTTCTATTCGATCAGCATGCTGCCACCGACCTGGCAGACGATCAGCCTGTTCAATCCCGTCGTCTATCTTGTCAGTGGTTTTCGCTGGAGCTTTTACGAAAATGCCGACGTCAGTGTGGCGGCGAGCCTCGGTATGACGATCTCGTTCCTCGTTGCCTGTCTACTGATCGTGCGCTGGATCTTCAAGACGGGATACAAGCTGCGTAGCTAGCTGTGATAGTCGGTACGTGATCAGACAGTCAATGTCAGACAATATCGTGATCGAATGACTGCTTTGCCGTCGATAGCGGACCTTGAGGTGGTAGAGTGCTAAGGGGCCGCTGCTGACCCAATATAGATAGTCCGTCTATCCCTCAGTGATACTAGACACGACCGGCAGGTATCTGTCGGTGAGGGGGACATGCATTGATTCCAGGCGTGGGTGTTGAAAAGGAGAGTGATGTGTTCGGTAAATTTGCTGCTTTATTCTTCGCCATTCTCTTGTCGAGTGGTTGCAGCTCCCTATCGCCCGTAGAAATGGCGCCGGAACAAGTTCAAGAGAGAATCTCTGAAGGAGACATAATCCGTGTCGGAGATACTGTGAGATTAGCCACGAGGGATGGCGAAATTCATGAGTTTGAGGTTACGGCCGTAACGCCAGAACAAATTGTGGGTGAAAATATCGACATCGCCATCGACGACATCGTCGCCGTTGAAACTCGCGAGTTCAGCGCCGGTAAAACGACCGCACTCGCGGGTGGCGCAGTCTTGATGTGGGCCATTATTGTGGCTGTTGCATTGGGTGGGACCTTGGCGCTGTAATCTGATTCGCGTGATAAATTTCCGTACTTCATTATTCACCCGGCAAGACTCAATCTAACCGGCTCTGCCAAACGTTTGCTGCCGATCAGACCAGGGCATGTCGGAGGTCTCGAATGTGCGGTATCGGCGAGTTTTCACACAGCCTCGGCCGGAACCAGCCTGTCATATTGATGATTTCTCCGACGACTGAGTGACCGCTAATGGTGAAAGCGGACGTTCGCATTCGGGCATTGCGGCCCGATTACTGCGGGTTCCTTGCGGTTTTCGCTGATGAGCCCAAATGCAATGGGCGCTGTCATCAAGGCACCGCTGAAAGCGCCCGAATTGGGTGTTCATTTCCTTTGACTATGGGGTCAAGCTGTCTATACTCCGCACAGCTTGAAAGTACGTCTGATATTTATGTACACCATTTCGAAGTTCTTTCTTTAGTACCTCGTCCTGTTTTTCATAAGTAATAGCAGCACTTCCAGCTATATGGCCTTCACAAGAAGGCTCCCATTACTCTTGAATAAATAGGATTATGACTATGTCTACTACTACTGGAACCGTTAAATGGTTCAATGATGCCAAAGGCTTTGGCTTTATCGAGCAAGAATCTGGCCCAGACGTGTTTGCCCATTTCAGCGCTATTACAGGCGATGGACACAAATCGTTGGCTGAGGGCCAAAAAGTCGAGTTCACTGTTACTCAGGGCCCAAAAGGTCCCCAGGCAGAGAATATCGTAGCGGTTTAATTAACGCGATTCGGCCTGCAATGCAGTCATTGCGGGCCAGCCTCACACTCCTTGGGAGTTGAGGCCTGAAAGGGCGGGACCTGTAGGTCTTGCCCTTTTTTGTTGGCCGGGCAGTCAACCCGTTGCCTCGCCATACTCGTGCTGATAGACACTGCAGCGTTGAACGCTCGCTGTTGCATCAATACGATTGCCGGTACGTCGGCTTTTGGCCGAACTGAGCCGTTAGCACATGCATGGGGCGAACGACCGCTTGCAGCGGGAGCTGACGTTCGGATTCGTATTTGCGAAAAATGGATCGCCGGACGACTGGTTTGCATCCAGAAGCAGCCGCCAAGCTGATAGCATAGCGGCAGGCTGCAAATGACCCGAAGCCGACGGTGGACCTCGGTCACTTTCGAAGTTGAGGAACGTTATGAAGACTCTCAAATGCGACCTATGTGACGTT
>DAOWGY010000148.1 GCA_030641695.1 Gammaproteobacteria bacterium | reverse complement strand
CTTTCGTCTATGTGCCGAAGGGCGTGCGTTGCCCGATGGAGCTGTCGACCTATTTTCGGATCAACGCAGCCAATACGGGCCAATTCGAACGCACACTGATCGTCGCCGACGAAGGCAGTTACGTCAGCTATCTCGAAGGTTGTACGGCGCCGATGCGCGACGAAAACCAGCTGCATGCAGCCGTGGTTGAACTCGTCGCACTGCGAGACGCCGAGATCAAGTACTCGACCGTGCAGAACTGGTACCCGGGCGACGAGAACGGTAAAGGCGGAATCTACAATTTCGTCACCAAGCGCGGTGACTGTCGCGGCGCGAACTCGAAAATATCGTGGACGCAGGTTGAAACCGGATCTGCGATTACCTGGAAGTATCCAAGCTGCATCCTGCGCGGCGACAACTCGGTTGGCGAGTTCTACTCGGTAGCAGTGACCAACAACTATCAGCAGGCCGATACGGGTACGAAGATGATTCATATCGGCCGCAATACGCGCAGCACGATCGTGTCGAAAGGCATTTCGGCCGGTCGCGCGCAAAGCGCCTACCGTGGCCTCGTCCGCGTCATGCCGCAGGCACAAGGCGCACGCAATCATACACAGTGTGATTCGCTGTTAATTGGCAAGGAGTGTGGCGCGCATACCTTCCCATACATGGAAATCAAGAACCCGTCTGCGCACGTGGAACACGAGGCGACGACGTCCAAGATTTCTGCGGATCAACTGTTTTATTGCCGGCAACGCGGCTTATCCGAGGAAGACGCCGTCAATTTGATCGTTAACGGCTTCTGCAAGGAAGTATTCAAGGAATTACCGATGGAGTTCGCCGTCGAGGCACAGAATCTGCTGAACGTCAGCCTCGAGGGCGCCGTTGGATGAGGAATGAAAATGCTCGAAATCGATGATCTATACGCCAGCATCGGCGACACGCCGATTCTCAACGGCCTGTCGCTGTCGATCAATGCCGGTGAAGTTCACGCCATCATGGGACCGAACGGTTCCGGCAAAAGCACGCTTGCGCAGATCATTGCGGGACATGAGGATTACGTCGTTACGTCAGGCACCGTCACCTACAAGGGCAATGACCTGCTGGGCCTCGAACCGGAACAGCGTGCGCGCGAAGGAATTTTTCTCGGCTTCCAGTACCCCGTCGAGATTCCCGGCGTCAACAATGCCTATCTGCTGAAAGCCGCCGTCAATGCCGGGCGCATACACCGTGGCCAGGACGAAGTGGACGCGTTCGAATTCCTGAAAATCGCCAGGGAAAAAATGGCCCAGCTCGGTATGGATCCGAAGTTCCTGAATCGTGGCGTCAATGAAGGATTTTCGGGTGGTGAAAAAAAGCGTAACGAAATTCTGCAAATGGCGTTGCTGGAGCCCGAACTTGCCATTCTCGACGAAACCGATTCCGGTCTCGATATCGATGCGTTGAAGGCGGTTGCCGAAGGCATCAATTCGCTACGGAGTCCCGAGCGGGCGATCGTGCTTGTGACTCATTACCAGCGACTGCTCGACTACGTCGAGCCGGATTTCGTGCACGTTTTGTCGGAAGGGAAAATCCTCCGGTCCGGCGACAAGTCGCTGGCAATGGAGCTCGAAGACAAGGGCTACGACTGGGTCAGGGAGGCTGCCAGCGCATGACAGCCCCGGCCCTTTCCAGCGAAGCGCTGGCAGACGCAGTCGAGAACTTGCCGCGGAGTGCCTTGTCGGCGACGCGACAAGCTGCTCTGGCGCAATTTCTCGAGCGCGGTTTTCCCACGACGCGGCTCGAGGACTGGAAGTACACCGATCTCGGTACCATTGTCGACATCAGCCGGCGCTGGCTCGAAAACGGCGCTCCTGTGCCGGCAAGCGCCGCAATGGACGATCAAATCGCCGAGGTACGCTCGTCCATTGACGCCGACTGGCTGGTACTCGCAAACGGCCGCATCATGGATGGCGCACTGGATGCAGCCATTCCGGGTATCACGATAAAGGCTCTCAGCGAATTACCGCAAGGCCCGAACTTCGAGCGGCCACTGGCCGATCTCAACGCGGCGTTGCTGAGCGACGGTCTGCACATCAGCATTGGTCCGGGCGCTGAACAGGAGCGGCCGCTCGGCTTTCTGATCATCGACAGCGCCGAAAGCGATCCCGGTGTGTCGCAAATTCGTATCGAGATCGACGTCGCGGCTGATGCCCAGGCACAACTTATCGAATACCACACATCGACGGGCAACGCGGGCCATTACTCGAACTCGGTTATCGCATGCACGCTGGCGGAAGGCGCATCCGCAGAGTACGTTCGGGTACAGAATCGCGATCTGAAGCACAGCCAGACGCAACGGACCAGTATGCGACTCGCGGCGCGCAGCGTGTTGCGTTACTGCGGCTTTGACCTCGGTGGACAACTGATTCGCAACGATCTCGACATCGACATCGCTGGTAGTGAAGCGGACGCCTCGATAAACGGACTGTACGTCGCCGGCGATGGCCAGCACATCGATAATCACGTGCGCGTCGACCATCGCACCGGACCGGCGCGTTCGGCACAGGAATACCGAGGCATTCTCGGTGGACGCTGCCGCTGTGTCTGGAACGGCAAGGCAATCGTTCACAAAGGTGCAGACGGTACCGATGCCAAACAAGCCAATCACAACCTGTTGCTGACTGAGGGCGCAGAAATTGACGCAAAGCCCGAACTCGAAATTTACGCTGATGACGTCAAGTGTAGTCACGGCACGACTGTGGGCCAACTGGACGAGGCTGCCCTCTTCTACCTGCGCACGCGCGGTCTGGACCGAAAGGAAGCCACGCGGGCGCTCACCCGTGCCTTCGGCGCGAGTATCGTAAGTCGTTTGCCGATTGCTTCGATGAGCGAGTCGCTGGCGGCGATGGTCGAATCACGTCTCCGCGGACTGGCGAACGGTGAGTTGTCATGACGCACGCTCGGAAGAATGCTGAGGCACGCACATCGATCGCCGAGTGTCGACTGGACTTTCCGGCGCTGGACCAGGACATCAGCGGCCACCCGATCGCGTACCTGGATACTGCTGCATCGGCGCAGCAACCTAACGTCGTCATCGATACGATCGCCGAATACCAGCGCCACGATCACGCGAATGTTCATCGTGGCGTGCACACGCTGAGTCACCGCGCCACTGACGCCTACGAAGGCGCTCGCGACAGGATCCGAAGCTTCATCAATGCGCCGAGCCGCAGCGAGATCGTCTTCACCAGCGGTACGACCGAGTCCATCAATCTCGTAGCACAGAGTTTCGGCCGGCCTTCCCTGGGCTCTGGCGACAAGATCCTGATCACGCACCTCGAGCACCATTCGAATATCGTGCCCTGGCAATTGCTCGCCGAGCAGACGGGCGCGGACCTCGTCGTTGCACCGATGAACACGCAGGGTGAAGTCGTGCTCGAACAACTCTACGAGCTGATGACCAGGGACGTCCGCATACTCGCCATCGCTCACGTGGCGAATGCTCTCGGCACGATCAACCCGATCAACGAAATCATTGCCCGTGCGCACGAACTCGACATCGCAGTGCTCGTTGATGGCGCCCAAGGTGTGCCGCACATGGCAATTGACGTGCAGGAGCTCGACTGCGACTTCTATGCGTTTTCCGGGCACAAGATGTTCGGACCAACGGGAACCGGCGTCCTGTTTGGCAAGGAATCACTACTTGATGCGATGCCACCCTACAAGGGCGGCGGCGACATGATTCTCGAAGTCAGTTTCACCAACACAACGTTCAACGAGCTGCCCTACAAATTCGAGGCCGGTACGCCCAACATCAGCGGCATGATCGGCCTTGGCGCAGCGGTCGAGTACCTCGAGTCCGTCGGTATGGAAAGAATTGCACGTCATGAAGATGAATTGCTCACCTACATGACCGAACGCCTGTCGACTATCGACGAGTTACGCCTGATTGGCACCGCGGCGCAGAAAGCCAGCGTACAGTCTTTCATGCTTGGCGATATTCACCCCCACGATCTCGGCACCATACTCGACCACCAGGGCGTTGCCATCCGTACGGGGCATCATTGTGCGATGCCGGTCATGGATTTTTATGGCGTGGCGGGGACGGCGCGTGCATCGCTCGCCCTCTACAACAATCACGATGACATCGACCAACTCGTCGCGGCGCTCGAAAAAGCGAGGGAGATCTTCGCATGAGCGCGGTTGTCACACAGGACGATGAAGTTCAGGAACTTTACCGTGAACTGATACTCGACCACGCCCGCAGCCCGCGCCACTTCGGCAAGCTCGAACGAATAACGCACAGCGCGGAAGGCATCAATCCGTTGTGTGGCGACAAACTAAAACTGTATCTCGACGTCGATGAGGAGGAGACGATTCGTGCAGCGGCCTTTGAAGGATCCGGTTGTGCCATCTCCGTGGCTTCTGCATCGTTAATGACCGATACCGTCATCGGCCTCAATTCGAGCGATGCGATCGACTATTTCATCGCGGTCACCGGGCACCTGGCCGGGACCGATTCCGCATCCCGGCAGGCAACCATTGATCTCGGCAAGCTCCGTGCGCTAGAGGGTGTGCGGGAATTTCCATCACGCGTCAAATGCGCGACGCTGGCATGGCACGCATTGCGCTCGGCGCTACAGCACGATTCCACACCGGCAAGAACGGAGTAATTCAACAGATGTTTGGACACACCAATGAGCCGGTTACGCTGTCACGCGACGTCAGGGCGATCGTCATTCCCGCGGGCGAGGAACTCCTGCTGCGCGAGGGCACCTCGGGTTTCATCACACAGGCGCTGGGCGGAAGTTTCACGATCTACCTGGACGGCAACTTGTTCCGCATCGCCGGCGCAGACGCCGACGCACTGGGAAAGGAACCCGTACCGCCGCCCGACGTACCGGACGACCCCACGGATGCAGATATCGAGGCTGTTATCTGGGAACAGCTGAGCACCTGCTACGATCCGGAGATTCCCGTCAACATCGTCGATCTTGGACTCATCTATCGCTGTAACGTCAAATCACTGGGCAACGGCCAGCGCTCCGTCGACGTCGACATGACGCTGACGGCACCCGGCTGCGGCATGGGCGAAATCCTGGTCCAGGACGCCCAGGAGAAAATCGGTGTCATTCCGACGGTGGCTGACGTCCGTGTGCAACTCGTGTTCGACCCGCCCTGGCACCAGGGAATGATGTCGGAAGAGGCGCGCCTGCAAACCGGATTGATGTAAACTCGGCGCGGGACGAAGCTCTTAATGCTCTCAGATGAAAACGCTCACGCTCGTACGACACGCGAAATCAAGCTGGAAAGACAACTCACTCGCCGACCGCGACCGCCCATTGAACAAGCGCGGCGAACGGGACGCGCCCGATATGGGACGTCGAATTGCCGAAGCCGGAATTCGCCCGTCGCTGATCGTCAGCAGCCCGGCGGTTCGTGCCTGGACGACGGCGAAGGCCGTGGCAAAGGAAATCGGCTACCCCAGTGAATTCCTGCAGCGCGACAGGGACCTGTATCTCGGATCACTGAGCGACATACTCGACGTCGTCGTCGCTCAGGACAACGGCTTTAACAGTCTCATGCTATTCGGCCACAACCCGGGATTTACGGATTTCGCCAACTACCTGGTGCCGGGCCTGACGAATAACGTGCCGACCGCCGGCGTCGTGTCCGTCAATATCGATCAGGACGACTGGAACCTTGACGAACAACCCGCGGCAGAACTCGTCCTCTACGACTACCCCAAAAAGCGCGCCTAATTGTTGTTGGAGCGCTTCTCGAAGCGCGATTGTTGGAGCGGTTCTTGAACCGCGATCCAGTCGCGCTTCGAGAAGCGCTCCTACGAAGGCTATCAGCATTCAGGGACGTTGACGGCCAGGCCGCCCTGCGAGGTCTCCTTGTAACTCGACGACATATCGAGTCCGGTTTGCCGCATGGTTTCGATCACCTGGTCCAGCGTTACTTTGTGCGACCCGTCACCGTGCATGGCAAGCGTCGCGGCATTGATCGCTTTCACCGCGCCCATCGCATTGCGTTCGATGCAAGGGATCTGCACCAGGCCGCCGATCGGGTCACACGTTAGCCCGAGGTTGTGTTCCATGCCGATCTCCGCGGCCTCCTCGACATGGTCATTCGAGCCACCCAGCGCTGCCGCAAGTCCCGCTGCAGCCATCGAGCACGCGACCCCGACTTCACCCTGGCAGCCCATCTCGGCACCTGATATCGACGCATTCACCTTGTAGAGGATGCCGATTGCGCCAGACGTCAGCAGAAAGGTGTGAATGCCGTCGCTATTCGCTTCGGGCAGGAAGCGTACGTAGTACATGAGTACCGCCGGAATAATGCCGGCCGCGCCGTTGGTTGGTGAGGTGACCACGCGTCCGCCGGCTGCATTTTCCTCGTTGACTGCGATCGCAAAAGCGTTCACCCACTCCATGGCACCCAGTGGTGACGCCTCATTGCGCCCTTGCAGGCGCTTGTACAACTTCGGTGCGCGCCGGGTCACTGCCATTGACCCCGGCAATACGCCGTCGGTGCGCAGGCCACGATCGATACAGGCTTCCATGGCCGACCAGATCGAATCGATGCCTCGATCCACGTCGGCCGAGTCGCGCCACTGCGTTTCGTTTTGCAGCACGAGCTCCGCTATGCTCAGGCCAGCGTCCGCAGCGAGCTGCAGCAGCGACTCACCGCTATCGAAAAGATATTTCGGCTCACCGCTTTGAGCAGTGGGTTCTGGTTCGTCACCACGCGCAATGAAACCACCTCCGAGTGAGTAGTACTCGGCCTCGACCAGCGCTTCCCCGTTGACGGCACGTGCCACGAAACGCATGCCGTTTGTGTGACGCGGCAGCTCCTCGCCGTAGTCGAAGACGATTTGCCGATCGGGGTCGAACGCAATTTGTCCGACGTGCAATACCTCGAGCGTCTTGTCGGTGTGCATCGTTCGTAGCAGACCATCGACGGCATCGGGATCGATGGTCTCAGGCTCCAGCCCCATCAATCCGAGCAGTATTGCGGAGTCCGTCCCGTGGCCCTTACCAGTGTAGGCGAGTGAGCCATACAGCGTGACTTCGACTGACGATACAGCGGACGCCACCGGTTCGAGTTCTGATGCGAACGACCTCGCCGCTTTCATCGGACCCACCGTGTGCGAACTCGATGGTCCGATGCCGATCTTGAAGATGTCGAAGATGCTGATTGCGGCCATTGTCTACTCGTGCCCCAACGACAACAGGCTGGCATTACCGCCGACTGCTGCGATGTTGTTGCTCACCGTGTATTCGGTACCGAACCGCAACAAGTAGTGAGGCCCTCCGGCTTTGGGACCGGTTCCCGAAAGGCCACGTCCGCCAAACGGCTGCACGCCGACAACGGCACCGATCATGTTGCGGTTGACGTAGATATTTCCAGCACCGGAAAGGCGCGCGAGTTCACGGGCACGCGAGTCGATCCGGCTGTGCAGGCCCATGGTTAATCCGTATCCGGTAGCGTTGATCGCATCGATCGTCGCGCGCAGTTTCTTGCTTCTGAAGCTCAGCACGTGCAATACAGGTCCAAATACTTCGCGCTGCAGTTGATCAATACGCTCGATTTCGATCAGTGTAGGTGCGAAAAACGTGCCCGCGTCAGTAACCTCATCGAGCCTGCATCGATGCAACAGGTTTGCCTCATCCTCCATCCTGACGACATGTTCTACCAGCATCGCGCGTGCCTCCCGGTCGATCACGGGACCGACGTCCGTAGCCAGCATCGCGGGATCCCCGATACACAGCTCGTCCATGTGCCCGATGAGTAACTCGATCACGCGATCCGCAATCTCCTCCTGCACGCACAGCAGCCGCAAAGCCGAACAACGCTGCCCGGCGCTGTTGAATGCCGAAAAAACTGCGTCCTTGACTACTTGTTCGGGCAAAGCCGAACTATCGACAAACATTGCGTTCTGGCCGCCTGTCTCGGCGATCAATGTAGCAATCGGCCCATCGCGCTCTGCGAGCGAGCGGTTGATCATCCTCGCGGTTTCAGTCGACCCCGTGAACGCAACACCGGCGATACGGGCGTCAGCGACTGCCCTGCCGCCGACAGTTGCGCCGTCGCCGGGCAGAAAATGCAGAACGGTCGCCGGGACACCGGCTTCGAGCATCAGTTCGACCGCGCGGAACGCGATCAGCGGCGTCTGTTCCGCGGGTTTCGCGAGCACGGCGTTACCCGCGGCGAGCGCGGCGGCAACCTGACCCGTGAAAATGGCCAGAGGGAAATTCCACGGACTGATACAGACGAATACGCCACGCCCACGCATCCCCAGCGTATTGCGCTCGCCAGTCGGGCCTGGCAGCTCTACCGGATCGGAGAAGTGCCGCCGGGCTTCAGCCGCGTAGTAGCGCAGGAAGTCGACGGCTTCACGCAACTCGTTCTGTGCGTCCGGAACAGTCTTGCCGGCTTCCACCACGCAGAGCGCCAGCAATTCGGGGGCATTTTGCTCGAAGAGATCGGCCGCGCCGTCGAGGATAGCGGCGCGCTTGATTGCGGATGTGCCGTCCCAGTCGGCTTGTCCGACACAGGCCTGCTCGATCGCCGCATCGACGTGGTCGGCTGTCGCCAACCGGCACGTTCCGATCATCTGCGACACGTCTGCCGGATTGAACAAAGGCGACTCGTCGCCGTCCATCGCCTTGCCGCCGACGATCGCATGTGCAACTCGCGCGCCCACCATTGCCGCATCCATGTCCTCCAGAAGCCATCCCCGCTCGCTGTCGTCGGCAAGATTCGTGCCCTTCGAATTATGTCGCACGGCACCGAACAGATCGATGGGCGCCGGTATGTGGGGATGCGGTAGTCCGTCATGCTCCTCTGCGTTCGTCAACGGGTCGGCCACAATGTCTGCGACGTCAACGGACTCATCGATGATGCGATTGACAAATGAAGTATTCGCACCGTTCTCGAGCAGGCGCCGGACCAGGTATGGCAGCAAATCCTCGTGACTGCCTACCGGTGCGTATACACGACAGGGCCGCGCAAATTTATCGGTGTGCACGACCTCGGCATACAACTCTTCGCCCATGCCGTGCAGACGTTGAAACTCGTAGTCACGCCGCGAGCCGGCGTAATGCATGACGCTGGCCAGGGTGTGTGCATTGTGCGTCGCAAATTGCGGATACAAGGCATCACCCGCGGCAAGCGCTTTGCGTGCACAGGCCAGGTAGGAAATGTCTGTGTGTACTTTGCGTGTAAAGACCGGGTAACTCGCGTGACCCTGTTCCTGGGCGTGTTTGATCTCCGTGTCCCAATAAGCGCCCTTGACGAGCCGTACCGGAATACGTCGTCCCGCGTCCTTCGCCAGATTTTCGAGATAGCCGAAAACGTCGCTGGCTCGACGCTGATAGGTCTGCACAGCGAGACCGAGTCCGTCATAGAGACTCATCTTCTCGTCGCGAAACACACGCTCGAACACGCGCAAAGAAATCTCGAGACGGTCGGCCTCTTCTGCGTCGATGGTCAACGCGATGTCGGACTGCTTCGCATGTTCAGCGAGCTCGAGAACCCGCGGTGTGAGTTCGGCCAGAACACGATCAGCCTGCAAGAACTCGTACCGCGGGTGCAGGGCCGACAGCTTCACCGATATGCTCGGCGCCGAAAAGATGTCATCCTCTTGCGCCCTCGGCGCGCCGCCGATCTCCCCGATCGCCTTGTGATACGCGTCGAAATAGTACTTCGCATCGCCCTCGGTCAGAGCCGCCTCACCGAGCATGTCGAAAGAATACCGATACGCCTTGTTGTCCTTCCTGGTTGAACGCTGCAAGGCCTCTGCGATCGTGCGCCCCATGACAAACTGGTGGCCCATGATGCGCATCGCCTGGCGCATGGCAGTGCGAACAACCGGTTCGCCGGCGCGACTCGCAAGCTTGCCGAGTATCTGCGCCGGATTCAGACGTATCGTGTCGTCCAGCTGCAGAAGCTGCCCGGTCAGCATCAATCCCCAGGTGGACGCATTGACGAACAACGAGTCGCTTTCGCCAAGATGGTTCTTCCACTGTGCCGAGGTGATCTTGTCGGCAATCAGCCGATCCGCGGTATCGGCATCGGGGATGCGCAACAGGGCCTCCGCGATGCACATCAACAGAACGCCCTCCTCGGACGACAAATCGTATTGCGCCAGAAAGGCGTCCATGCCGCCTTCCTTTGCCTTGTTCTTGCGCACGGCGCGCACGAGCCCTGCGGCCGTATCCCGAATCTTGTCGCGAGCCGCCGCGCCGGGATCCGCGATGTCGATCAGCTCCCTGACGAGGCTCTGTTCGTCAGCCAGGTAGCGATCGTTAAGGCCCGGGATCGTGCTCGGTCTGGCCGTAAAACGCATTGATGTCCCCGCTTGTTAGTGTCGTTTATCGAGTCGGGTGTCCTGATATACTTTGCGGCCTTTCGTTGCCGAGGGCAATCCCGTGCCAGCAAGTTTTCTCGCGTCACTCGAGGCGCAGACCGAGGCGCTCAGGTCGCAGGGTCTGTACAAATCGGAGCGGCTGATTGCCGGTCCTCAACAGGCCGACATCGACGTGCGCATGAACGGCGCCACAAAACACGTACTAAACCTCTGCGCCAACAACTACCTGGGCCTCGCCAATCATCCCGAGGTGATTGCGGCGGCACACAAAGCACTGGACCAGTATGGCTATGGCATGGCCTCGGTACGCTTCATCTGCGGCACACAGACCATTCACAAGGACCTGGAGGAGCGTATCAGTCAATTCCTCGGCACCGAGGACACGATTCTCTACCCATCCTGTTTCGACGCCAATGGCGGCCTGTTCGAGACCCTGCTTGGTCCCGACGACGCCGTCATCAGCGATGCACTGAATCACGCCAGCATCATCGACGGGATTCGCCTGTGCAAGGCACAGCGACTTCGCTACCAGCACGACGATATGCAGGACCTGCGCACACAACTCGAGGCAGCGAAGGATTCCAACACGAAACTGATCGTGACCGACGGCGTTTTCTCGATGGACGGCACAATCGCGAAGCTGGCTGATATCTGTGCGCTCGCCGATGAGTACGATGCTCTGACCATGATCGATGACTGCCACGCCACGGGCTTTCTCGGCAAGACCGGCCGCGGCACGCACGAGTATCGCGATGTCATGGGACGCGTCGATATCATCACCGGCACCCTGGGCAAGGCACTCGGAGGTGCCTCGGGCGGTTTCACCTCGGCCCGCAAGGAAATCGTAGCCTGGTTGCGGCAGCGCTCGAGACCGTACCTGTTCTCGAACTCGGTAGCACCGATGATCGCAGCATCGTCAATTGCCGTTCTCGATTTGCTCGAGCGTGACGCCTCACTCGCCGCCCACTTGCACGAAAACGCCGCCTACTTCCGCAGCAACATGGCCGAGCGTGGTTTCGACCTGATCCCCGGCGAGCATCCGATAATTCCGGTGATGCTCGGTGATGCGCGGATCGCGACGGAGATGGCCGACCGCCTGCTCGAGCGCGGCATTTATGTTATCGGCTTCTCGTTCCCGGTTGTGCCGCAAGGACAGGCACGCATTCGCACACAAATGTCGGCTGGCATTACGCGCGAACAACTCGATCACGCGATCGAGGCGTTTACCGAGGTCGGCCGCGAACTCGGAGTCATTGACTGATGAAAGCGTTGGTGAAAGCGAAAGCCGAGCGCGGCATCTGGATGCAGGACGTCACGGAACCTGAAGTCGGCCATAACGACGTGCTCATCAGGATCAACCGGACGGCGATTTGCGGCACCGACATACATATCTACCAATGGGACGACTGGGCGCAACAGACGATTCCGGTGCCGCTCGTGGTCGGTCACGAATTCTGCGGCACGATCGTTGACTGCGGGATCGAGGTCAAGGGCTTCAAACCGGGCGATCGCGTCTCGGCTGAAGGTCATATCACCTGTGGTGTCTGCAGAAATTGCCGCGCCGGCCGTCGCCACCTTTGTATGAATACACTCGGTGTCGGCGTCAACCGCCCGGGCGCTTTTGCGGAGTACCTTGCAGTTCCAGCCTTCAACGTTTTCAAGTTACCGGACGTCATTACCGATGACATGGCTTCGATACTCGATCCGCTCGGCAACGCGACACATACGGCGCTGTCGTTCGACCTCGTCGGTGAGGATGTGCTCATTACGGGCGCCGGACCTATCGGCATCATGGCGGTCGCGATCGCTCGTTACGCCGGCGCCCGGCATGTCGTCATCACGGACATAAACGACTACCGCCTCGATCTTGCGAGAAAGATGGGCGCATCCGTTGCTTTGAACGTTCAGCACGATTCAATTGATGACACCATGCAGGCGCTCGAAATGGAGGAAGGTTTTGACGTCGGCATGGAAATGTCCGGTAATCCTCAGGCATTCCGCGACCTGTTGCGCACGATGCACCACGGCGGCAAGGTTGCCCTGCTTGGAATTCCGCCGGAGGAGACCGCAATCGACTGGAATCACGTGATCTTCAAGGGGCTGATTCTAAAGGGCATTTATGGTCGCGAGATGTTCGAGACCTGGTACAAGATGTCGAGCATGCTGCAAAGCGGACTCAACATCGAGCCCATCATTACGCATCACTTCGGCATTGACGACTACCAGCCCGCCTTCGACCTCATGGAATCAGGGCAGTCTGGCAAGGTCATCCTGCACTGGAACTAGCGAAAATAGAGTGACAGTGACCTTAATTCGCCGAGCGGGCCGGTGGACGCTCGGCGAATTAAGGTCACTGTCACTCTATTTCCGAGCGATAGCTGCGACCGTCAGGTCGCGGAAGACCGCCTAATCGAAATCGCAGAAACAGTGCGCGTAGACACCCTTCGGATCGTCGAATTGAAACAACGGCGAAACGATACCTTCAATGTGACCGGCGATTTTCTCGAGTGATGATTGCTGCGACCTCAATCCCGACAGGTCCAGACCGACGCGTTTGGCGGTGCCCAGCATGTCAACGATCATCTGCTCGGTTGGCGAAAGCTCGATTGTGATGGTCTTGCGCCCGAACTCACCTTCTGCGAGCGCCGCAAGTTCGGCAGCGTATGCGATCGCGTCTTCAAGGCCTCCGAGTTCATCGATCAGCCCGTGCTGCAACGCATCGGAGCCTGTCCAGACCCGACCTTGCGCCACTGCATCGACGGCGTCCTTCTCGAGCCCGCGATACAAGGCCACACGACTGATAAAGTCCTCGTAACCGTCCTCTACCACGAGCTGGAACAGTTGCTTCGTGTGGGGCGCCATTTCACGGTCCGGGCGTAATTCACCCGATAGCGGTGTTGAACCTATACCGTCTGTAGTAATGCCGAATTGCGCCACAGTGCGCTGATAGGTCGGGAACATACCGAAGATACCGATCGAGCCGGTTATCGTCGACGGACTTGCGAAGACACGGTCAGCGCCCACGGCTATCCAGTATCCTCCTGATGCCGCCACG
>DAOWGY010000288.1 GCA_030641695.1 Gammaproteobacteria bacterium | reverse complement strand
GTGGGAAACGTCCTGATCGGTTGGGATGGCCTGCAGGATTTCGCCGCTGTCGACGTCGACCACAACGAGGGCCTGGTTTGCCTCAACGGTGACAGCCGCACGCATCTTGTCGATCCATTCGACGCCATGCGGCTTACTCTGGTCGCCAATATCAAATGTCTTCACAACCTCAGCGGCAGGAATGTCGATCAGCGTGAGGCTATTGCCGGCATGTTCGCGGTTGCCGTAGTTGGTCACCAGTGCGAACTGCCCATCAGGAGAGATGCCTACCTCATGAGGACCTACACCTGTCGCCAGCGTGGCGACGACTTCGCCGCTCGCCTGGTCAATCAGGGATACCGTGGCTTCGGCCTTGTTGGCGACGACGAGAGTGCCAGCCGGCGCTATAGGGGCGGCGAGTAAGGCAGCGAAAAGGATGGAAGAGGTTGCGGTCAATCGATTGCGAAGTTTCATCGTGACTCCTGCTATGGCGCTTCCCGATACTCTAGACGACAACGGCCCCAAAAGGGGCCGATGAGTCATTTGGTGCCCAGGGCGAGACTCGAACTCGCACACCCGTGAGGACACGGCGACCTGAACGCCGCGCGTCTACCAATTCCGCCACCTGGGCTGAGATTAACCGCGTACAATTGCGCGGTCGGCAGGGTGGCGCACTGTACTCAAAGCGCCCGTAACCTGTCAATCGCCAACCACCCCCTGGAGCAACCGGATTTGCCCGGCAAGAAAACCAAAAAACGATCGAAGCGGCCCAAGAAAACCTACAAGCACCCGATCCCGAGCCGAAACGAGTTAATAGACTTTTTAACTGAAGCGGGCAGGCCGCTGAAAGTAAAGGCTATTCTCGAAGGTTTTAGTCTCAAGGGTGAGCGCACGCGGACGCTGCTCGAAGACCGGCTGGAAGCCATGCATCGTGGCGGGCAGATCATCGAAAACCGGCGTCGCGAGTATTGCCTGACCGCGAAACTCGATCTCGTTACGGGCCGAGTGAGCGGTCACCCGGATGGCTTCGGTTTCGTCGCGCTCGATGAGGGTGGCGACGATGTCTATCTTTCGGCTCGACAAATGCGCTCGCTATTCCACGGCGACCGGGTGGCTATCAAGGTCGTGGGCACCGATCGACGCGGCAAACCGGAAGGCAGGCTGGTCGAGGTCCTCGATCGAGGCACGCAAGAGGTTACCGGTCAGTGCAGCCGCGAGCGTGGCATCGGCCTCGTCATTCCGGACAATCCGAAGATTGCGCACAGAGTCCTGGTCGCGAAAGCTGAATCCGGCGGTGCGAAGCCGGGTCAAATGGTCGTCGCGGAAATTCTCGACTTTCCTACACAAGTTCAACAGGCGACGGCTCGCGTCATTCGCGTGATCGGATCGCCCGACCAGAAAGGCATTGCGACGGATATCGCGATCCATTCCCACGCGATTCCGACCGAGTGGCCGAAGGCGGTTCGCGAGCAGGTCAAGCAATACGGCACAACCGTGCCTGCAGCGGCGATGAAAGGCCGCGTCGATCTCCGCAATGTCGATCTCGTGACCATAGACGGCGCCGACGCACGTGACTTTGACGACGCTGTGTACTGCGAGCGCGCGGGCGAAGGCTGGCGCCTGCTCGTTGCGATTGCCGACGTTGCACACTACGTCGAGATCGATTCGCCTCTCGATAATCAGGCGACGGTACGGGGCACGTCGGTGTATTTCCCGGATCGCGTTGTACCGATGCTGCCCGAAGAGCTGTCGAACGGCCTTTGTTCGCTGAATCCCAAAGTGGACCGCCTTTGTCTCGTCTGCGACATGCGTGTCAGCAAAGATGGCAAGGTGTCGAAATCAACGTTCGTTGCGGCCGTGATGCGCTCCAAGGCACGGCTTACCTACAGCCAAGTCAATGCGTTCCTGAGCGGCGAGTCGACAAAGGCCATTCCCAAATCTCTGCATCCGGCAATACGGGAATTGCAGGGGCTTTACAAGGCATTCGCGAAGGCGCGCAATCGCAGGGGAGCAATCGAGCTCGACCTGCCGATGACGAAATTCGAGCTGAATAACGATGGCGAAATCGAACGCATCGTGACGGTGCCGCG
>DAOWGY010000325.1 GCA_030641695.1 Gammaproteobacteria bacterium | reverse complement strand
GGAGACGGGCCAGGCCTTCGGCGGTGGTACCGGGGCGGGGGTGCTCGTCATGCGCCACCACCACGGGGTCGCCTTTCCGTTGGGGGACGGACACCGGGACGATCTCCGCGTCGAAGCGGCCTTCGGCCGCAGCTATCGCTCGCGGTTCGAGAACCGCTGCAACAGGCTACGGCTCGAAGCGTACGTCCAGCTGTCTTGCGGCTTTCACGTCGTCGAGGCGCCGTACGGGAGTGTTGTAAGGCGCTTCCTTGAATGTCTCGCCGTCTTCGCGCGCGCGCCTCGCAATGTCGATCATCGCGTTGACGAAGTTATCCAGCGTCTCCTTGCTTTCGGTCTCGGTCGGCTCGATTAACAGGCACTCCGGCACCAGCAAGGGGAAATACGTGGTGGGAGCATGGAAATTATAGTCGAGCAGCGCCTTGGCAAGATCCATCGCGGTCAGGTGCAGTTCATTCGCCTCGTGCCTGAGCGTAATAATGAATTCATGACTTGCGCGCCGCCCCGGATAGGCCAGTTCGAAGCCGGCGTCGCGCAATCGGGCCTGCAGGTAGTTCGCATTCAGCGTCGCGTATTCAGCGATCCGCCGCATGCCGTCGCGACCGACAAGGCGCATGTAGACATAAGCGCGCAACAAGACGCCGGCATTGCCCATGAAGCCCGACAAGCGACCTATGGTTTGCGGCAGATCCGCTTCGGTCAGCCAGTCATAGAATACGTCGCCGTCGACCTCCTGTTTGCTGACGACGGGCACCGGCATGAATGGCAGCAAGCGCTCGCCAACACCGACGGCACCAGAGCCCGGACCGCCTCCACCGTGAGGCGTCGAGAAGGTCTTGTGCAGATTCATATGAATGACATCGAAACCCATATCACCGGGACGCACCTTGCCGAGGATCGCGTTGAGATTTGCGCCATCGTAATAAAGTAATCCGCCGGCATCGCGAACGATCTTGTCGACTTCGACGATGTCGCGCTCGAAGACCCCCAATGTCGACGGGTTCGTGAGCATGATACCGGCCGTCTTCGGTCCGACCGCGGCTTTCAGCGCCTCCATTTCGATGTCGCCGTCGGGCCCCGTTGGCAGTTCCCTGACGACGCAGCCGCACATCGTGGCCGTCGCAGGATTGGTGCCATGCGCGGCATCGGGCACGAGAATCTCGTTGCGATCGAGATCACCGCGGGCCTCGTGATAAGCCTGGATCATCGCCACGCCGGTCAATTCGCCTTGCGCTCCCGCCATCGGCGTCAGGGACACGCCCTGCATACCGGTTACGGCCTTGAGCATCTCCTGCAATTCGTACATGCAACTCAGGAATCCCTGGCCGTGGCTTGCGGGTCCGAGCGGGTGGCGACCCGCGAAACCCGGCAACAACGCCAGCGAGTTGCAGACTCGCGGGTTGTATTTCATCGTGCAGGAGCCGAGTGGGTAAAACTGGGTATCGATCGAGAAATTTTTCTGCGAGAGTCGCGTGAAATGCCTGACGACCTGCAACTCGGAGGCTTCCGGCAATCCCGGCCGGTCGGACCGCAGAAACGCGTCGGGTATGTCGAGTTCCGCAGGCGCCTCCGGCGCCTGCGCAAACGCGCGGCGACCCTGCCGAGACTTCTCGAAAATCAACTTGTCCAGGTAACTATCCATTCTTGCCTCACTCTGCAGACGCGTCGATGCCGAGCGCGCGAAACGCCGCCTCGTAATCCGGCTCGTCTCTGATGTCCTCGATCTGTTCGGTGTGAACGATGGTGTTGTTCTCGTCGATAACGATGACGGCTCGCGCAAACATGCCCGCCAACGGCCCTTCCATGATCTGTACGCCGTAATTCTCGCCAAAGCCGGCGTGCCGTATGGCCGACAGCCCGACGACATGGTCAAGATGGTGTTGCTCGTGCAGCCGCGCGTGAGCAAAGGGCAGGTCATAGCTCACCATGAGCGCCACGACATCTTCGTGGCCGGCTACGAGGCGATCAAACTCGATGACAGACTTGGAACAGACCGGCCGGTCGATACTCACGAATATGTTCATGATCTTGCGTATCCCGTTCCAGTTCGCCAGCGACACATTCCTGAGATGCGTATCGACGAGCATGATGTCGGGAGCGTAGCTGCCGACCGCCGGCAGTTCGCCGTGCGTCCGATAGCTCGCGTCCTCGTAGATGACCTTGGCCACGCCGTTGTCCCTGGTCGTCATGCCGACTTTTCGAGGGACGCTGCAAAGATGTCCCGCAACGCATCGACGTAGGCATCGATGTCGGCATCAGTCTTGGTTTCCGTCGCGCAAACGAGCAACGCATTGCCAAGATCGGGAAAGTCCGCGAACAGGTCGTAGCCGCCCAGGATGTTCCTGTCGGCGAGCGCGGCAAGCACGGGGGCGACCGGGCGATCAAGACCTAACGCGACCTCGTGGAAGGCCGGCCCGTCGAACAGGCGCGTGACACCGTCGATCGACGTCAACCCGTCGACCAGGCGCGCCGTAGTAGCTGCCGCTTGCCTGGCGACGTTCGCGAGCCCGTCAGTGCCGAGCAGCGACATGTAGATCGTCGCCGCCGTGACCATCAGCCCCTGGTTGGTACAAATGTTCGATGTCGCCTTCGAGCGCCGAATGTGTTGCTCACGGGCCTGCAGCGTCAACGTAAAGCCCGGCTTGCCCTCGAGGTCCGTCGTGCGGCCTATGATGCGTCCCGGCATTTGCCGTACGTGTTTTTGCTTGCAGGTCATGTAGCCGAAGTACGGCCCGCCTGACGATAACGGCACGCCGAGTGGCTGGCCCTCCCCGCAGGCGATGTCGGCGCCCACCTCACCCCAGTGCCCCGGAGCCTTGAGTAACGCGAGCGACGTCGGGTTCGCGATAGCGATGACGTGGGCGCCTCGCGCGTGCGCCCAGTCGGTGAGCCGGTCGACATCCTCGAGCGTGCCCAGGAACGTCGGCTGCTGGATGACCACGGCAACAGGATCAGCATCGTCATTGAGTTCATCGAACACCACGTTGCCCGTGCCGTGATCCATCGGCAGGTAGTCGAAGGCCAGCCCCTGGCTGCTCGCGATCGCCATGGCAACTTTGCAATAGGTCGGGTTGACGCCCGGCGCGAGAAACACCTTGCCCGTTTTCACGGCACGGTTACTGCGCACCGCCATGAGTGCCGCCTCCGCGAGTCCGGATGCACCGTCATACAACGACGCATTGCTGACATCGAGACCGGTCAGCTCCGTAATCATCGTCTGGTATTCGTAGATCGTCTGCAGCGTGCCCTGACTCGCTTCCGCCTGGTACGGCGTATAGGCGCTGTAATACTCGCCGCGCGTCGCGATGTCCCAGACGACTTGCGGAATGTGGTGCTCATAAGCGCCGGCTCCGATGAAGCAGAGCGGCGCCCCGTCCATGGCGGCTCGATCACGCATCAGCCGGGCTATCTGCATTTCGCTCATGGCATCGGGGACGCCGTCGAGCGAATCGATCATCAGATCAGGCGGAATCTCGTCGAACAACTCCTCGATACTCGCGGCGCCGATCGCCTCGAGCATCTCGTCGGTGTCGTCCTGGGTGTGGGGTATGAAAGGCATGGTTTGAACCGTTTTTAGTCGTCGAGTTCGTCGAGTAAGGATTGATAGGCGTCCGGTGACAGCAGGTCGCCTTCAGCGTCGCCCGGTTGCAGCCTGACGATCCAGCCGTCGCCGTACGGCTCGTTATTGATGGCCTCCGGGTCGTCAGCCAAACCCTCGTTGACTGCAACCACCGTGCCGGAAATCGGCGCGTAGACGTCGGATGCCGCCTTGACGGATTCGACAACGGCCATGTCGCCACCACTCTCGACCTCCTGGCCGACTTCGGGTAATTCGACGTACACGAGGTCGCCGAGCGCAGACTGCGCATGATCCGTAATGCCGATTGTGACGTTGCCGTCGTCTTCGCGACGCAACCACTCGTGATCGCTCGTGTACTGCAGGTCTCCTGGCAATTCGCTCATTTTTCTTCTCCCCTGGTATTCATGCTTTATCGCCGTTACGACATCAAACGTCGATACGTATTTGCCCGTTCCGAACGAACGGCGTCTTGACGATACGCACGTTCAATAGCTTGCCGCGAATATCGACGTGTGCGCAGTCATAATTGCCGGCCGGTAGGCGGGCCAATGCAATCGAGCGCCCAATGGTGGGCGAGAAGCCACCGGAGGTGATTTCGCCCTCGCCGATACCATCGACCACGACGCGCTGATGTCCTCGCAACACGCCCTTGTCTTCGAGCAGCAAGCCGACAAAACGCCGCTTGCTGCCGTCATTGCGCTGCTTTTCGAGCGCGGCACGGCCGATGAAGTCGCGGTCCTCCGGTTCCCAGGCCACGGTCCAGGCAAGCCCCGATTCGAGCGGCGATACGGTCTCGTCCATGTCGTTGCCATACAAATTCATCGCGGCCTCGAGTCGCAGCGTATCGCGCGCGCCCAGTCCGCAGGGTTGCACGCCAGCGGCGACCAGACGATCCCACAACGACGGTGCGTCCGCGGCCGGCATGACGATCTCCCAGCCATCCTCGCCCGTGTACCCGGTGCGTGCGATGAAGAAGTCCCCGGCCTCCATGCCATGAAACGGCTTGAGTTCGAGTGCGGCCTGCCGCCACTCTGCGTCGATACACGGTGCCGCCAGTTCGCGGGCCTTCGGGCCCTGCACGGCGAGCATCGCCAATTCCGCACGCTCCTGAATCGTGACGTCGAATGCCTGCGCCTGCCGATGGATCCACGCGAGGTCCTTTTCGCGCGTCGCGGCGTTGACGATAAGACGGTATTGGAGCTCACCGAGAAAATACACGATGAGGTCATCGATGACGCCGCCGTCCTCGTTCAGCATGCAGGTGTAGAGCGCCTTGCCCTGCTCCTGAAGTCTCGCGACGTCGTTCGCGAGCAGGTAACGCAGGAAATCCCTGGCTCGCTCGCCGTGCAGGTCGACGATGGTCATATGGGAAACGTCGAACATTCCAGCATGCCGGCGCACGGCATGATGTTCCTCTTTTTGCGAGCCGTAGTGCAGCGGCATATCCCAGCCGCCAAATGGAACGATACGTGCGCCCATCTCGTTATGAACATCAAAAAGAACAGTTCTGTTTCCCATCAGGATCTCTCTCCAAAAAACAAAAAGGCGGCGCAAGAGTTCACATCTTGCGCCGCCCCTCTGTCCAAAACCTGAGAGTTTGAAGCCGGTAATAAAACCAGCCCCTGCCCCGTCGGTGGGCCTTACGGCCACTCTCCAGAGTCAATCCGGGAAATTGAATTCCCCTCCCCCGCGGTCCTTCTGCCTGAGCGATTCCGGACGGTTTGCGCCTTCGGCGCCGGCATTGAGCCGGTCTCTCCCACAGGGATTTGGATTGAACTGCTAAATATACAGCTAGCTGGCCCGGTTGCCAATACAAGGTTTCAGGGATTTCGAAGAACCTGGGGAGTATCCATCCAGAGACTATTTAATAAAGGACGCAGAGATCGCAGAGGAGACGCAGAGTACGCAGAGGTT
>DAOWGY010000033.1 GCA_030641695.1 Gammaproteobacteria bacterium | reverse complement strand
TCAAAGCCAAAATACCGGGAAACTAACAGTAACGACCTCATTCTACTGACTGAATCAGAAAGCCAGGGGAAAAGGTTGATCAGATTAGGTGATTTTGTGTCATACGACACGCGGATTACTACACACTGAAAACAATGGTGGCCAGGGGCAGAATCGAACTGCCGACACGCGGATTTTCAGTCCGCTGCTCTACCAACTGAGCTACCTGGCCATCTGAATGGCTGCTTTGTTCGACTGAATGCGGATTTTCAGTCCTAGCCTACCTTGTCGCTTCGCGACCCCGCTACCTGGCCCCCAAAGGGGCTCTTCAAAGCGCTGGGTATTAGACCCAGCCGCAAGGATTCAGTCAAGGGAAAACGGGCGCTTTCGACAGGCACGGGAACCGGATCATCCCGTTGTGGGTCTACCTGTAATTCTGTGGACAGGCGGCGGGAGGCCAATGACCGATTCAGCTTTTGACGACCTGATCGACCGCGGCGCGGCGGCGCACCATCAGAATCGCTTCGAGGAGGCGCTCGCGAGCTACCAGAAGGCGCTCGAACTGCGACCCGGGGATTCTGAAGCTATCAGCCTCAGCGGCCTGGCGCTCACTCACCTTGGCCGTATTGATGAGGCCAGACCCGAGCTGGAGCAGGCGGTCAGGCAGGAACCCGACCAAACGGGATTCAGGCTGAATCTCGTCGAGTGTCTGGAGCGTGCCGGCGAATTCGAACTCGCCTCACAGCAGATCGATATCGCCCTCAGGCAGAATCCGGGCTGTGCCGGCAGACTCGCGCAAGCGCGCGTGTCGCGGTCCGACTGGCGAGCACTCGAGTTGCTGGCGAGGATCTGGACGAACGTCATCCCCGGCGATGCCGCGGCCTGGCACTGCCTCGCGCAAGCAACTTATGAACAAGGCCGCATTCGCCAGTCAGTGCAGGCGTACCAGGAGGTGCTGGACTTATCCGGCCGCAGCGCCGCCAATCTTGTCGCCTTTGGTCGTATCTGCCTGCACGCGCTCGAGTACGAGCGGGCCAGTGAGGTACTTGACGAGGCAGAGCGGCAGGATCCTGATCACGTCGAAGCGCTTGCCGCGAAGGGACTACTCCTTATATACCGAGGCATGTTTGACGAGGCGCTGCAGTACTGCCGCCGGTGCCTCGAACTCGATCCCGGCTACGTACCGGCTTACACCCAGCTGTCGAAGCTAAGCAAAGGGCATTTGTCCAGGAAAGAACAGGAGGTACTCGAGTCAGTTTCGGACGATGCATCGATAGCGGCCGAGAATCGTATTCTCGCCACCTTTGCGTTGGCTCACAGCAAGCATGCCGATGGCGATATCGACGCTGCGTTCGATTGCTACGCGGTAGCGAATGCCATGCAAGTCGAACAAAGTCGCATGGAAGGAATTTCCTACGACGCCAGCCTGGCCGAAGCGAGAACAGACCGGCTGATCGAGCGCTTTGCAGATACCAAGAAAGGGGATGCGGTCCTCACCGGCGCGACGCCAATTTTTGTCGTCGGCATGCCACGATCGGGCACGACACTTATAGAAAGTGCCCTGGGTGCTCATTCAGAGGTGACCGCGTGCGGGGAGCGTACGCTGATGCCTTATCTTCTCGACGCTTACCTGACACAAAGTGACAACAAGACCGTCACAGGCGACCAGCTGCAGGCGATGGCGCAATCGTATCTTGACGAAGGCCCCTCTCGTAAAGGATTTATCACGGATAAGAACCCGCTGAATTTCGAATCCGTGGGACTCATACTGCGAATGTTCCCGCACGCGATCATCATTCACGCGAAGCGCGATCCTGCCGAGACCGGTATGTCCATCTTCCGGCACGAGTTTTCGAAATTCTGGCGCTTCGCGCACCAGCTCGAAGACATCGGTCACTACTATGGACTGTACGCCAGACTGATGTCGCATTGGCAGCGGCTTTTCGGAGACCGCCTGATCACCGTTCAGTACGAGGAGTTCGCGGCGAATTTCCCACAGGCGGTGCGTGACCTTGTCGCACGATGCGGTCTGCCGTGGCAAGACGCCTGCGAACACTTTCAGCAGGAGGCGTCCGCCATCGCAACATTCAGTGCGGTTCAGGCTCGCGAGCAAGTATTACTACGCAGCGGCGTTGCCGACGCCTACGAGAAACAACTTGCCCCGCTCCGCAATTCATTGCCGCTCGAGGCTGAGCGCGACACAGCGCAAAGCTCGCCGATATAAGGTTCGCCTGAAAGACAAAGTTAGTCTTAGCACTTCGCTAATAACCACGGAACTATTCGAATCGCAATTGTCGTCGCTCGTTGCGAAATAGCAACAAATCGTATAACGGCGCGGGTTTCCAAGGTATGTATCAAAAACGCCACGTTAATATCCGCTAGTTATAAAGACTGTTGCGTTTCAGCAACGACCCATTTCCTTTACCGTTTTGTTGTGGAACTGTACTTTTCCCGCAACGATCGCGGGTAGATCCATTCCGACCGGTCATTTGCCGCAGGAAAATAGCAGCGCGGCATGTGCCGATGCCTCATGGGGCAATCGCCCGGTCAGCACCTCAATCTGCAGGCGGTCGAATCGTCAATTGTTAAAGGAGACACGACAATGTCTACGCCTAGAAATCGGAATGGGCACCTTTCAAAAGCCGTGAAGCTGACCATGATGGCCGGTTCATTGCCTTTGATTGCATCCCCATTCGCAGTAGCTCAAGAGGCAGAAGAGGACGCGGTGGATTTCGAAGAAATTACCGTTACCGGATCACGTATCCCCTCTCGCAACCTCATCAGTTCCAGTCCTGTAACAACACTCAGCTCCGATGAGATCAGGTTCCAGGGTATTACGCGTGTCGAAGACATGCTCAACAGGTTGCCGATGGTCTACGCAGACCAGACGTCGACGCTTGCGAACGGCGCGACACAAACCGCGACGGTCGACCTGCGTGGTCTTGGTAGTGAACGGACACTCGTTCTTATCAACGGTCGCCGTCTGCCCTCAGGCTCACCGCAGCAGGCCGCACTGGGTGCCGACCTCAACCAGATCCCGGCTGCATTGATCGACAGGGTCGAGGTACTGACCGGTGGTGCATCCGCGACCTATGGTTCGGACGCAATTGCAGGCGTCGTCAACTTCATTACGAAGCGTGACTTCGAAGGTATCGCGTTCGACTACCAGTATGCGTTTTATCAAAGCGACAACGACAACTCGATTCTGGATACCTCACGGGCCGCGGGATTCGACCTGCCGGAAAGTGACGTCACGGACGGTTTCACGACGGACTTTTCCATCATGATCGGAGCGAATGCCGCCGATGGCAACGGCAACGTTACCCTGTACGCCGGCTACCGCGAAATCGATGCGATACTCGCGGGCGCCCGCGACACGAATAACTGTGCGTTGGGCGACGATGGCGCCGGTAACTTCTCATGCGGCGGTTCCGCGACGATCCCCTCGGGCACGTTCTCCGATTTCGGTGCCGGTGATGGTTTCGACTTCACGGTCTCGGGCACGGACTTCGTTCCCCGCAACGGCCAGGTCTACAACTACCAGCCGCCAAATCATCTGCAGCGGCCGGACGAGCGTGTCACGGTAGGTGCACTCGGCTACTACACTCTCAGCGATGCGCTGGAAGTGTATGCCGAAGTCTCTTACATGGACGACAAGAGCGTTGCGCAGATTGCGCCTTCAGGCGCATTTTTCGTAACCAGCTCGCTGTCTTGCGGCAATCCGTTCCTGTCCGCGCAGCAGTTTCAGCAGCTCTGCGGCCAGTTCGGTTTGACGACTAACGATATTCAATCGGTGTACCTCGGTCGTCGTAACGTCGAGGGTGGCTTCCGTCAGGATACGCAGCGCAACACGGCAAACCGTATCGTTGTCGGCGCACGTGGCGAGATTAACGACGCATGGTCTTACGACATTCACGGCAACTTCGGCCAGGTCTCGC
>DAOWGY010000346.1 GCA_030641695.1 Gammaproteobacteria bacterium | reverse complement strand
GAGCTGGCTTTCCAGCGATGGGTAGAGGAAATCGCCGCCCTGCAGAATGCGCACGTCCCTGCCTTCCGCCTGTAAGTCACGAAGCAACGTAACGACCCTGCCAAAACCGCCCGCGTTGCTGTCCTCGACGGCGCAGACACGATACGTATCGTTGAGGTGAATAAAAGTCAGGCCGGACGAGGGTTGTGGCTGCTCTGACTCGGCACTGCAGGCTACGATGAATATTGCGATTGCGGCAAGCAAACAGAAACTGTGCTTCATGGTTTTTCCCGATTCGTTTGACCATAGGATTTTGCCTAACAGTCGCCGGCATTACGATTGTGGCTGTTACTGACTGCTAGAATACGGTGATGAAATCAAAGACCCTATTGTTATTCGGCTGCCTGGTGCTTGGCGCCTGCAGCAACCAGTCACAGCAACACGACCCCGCACTCGACGCCGGCCTGTTGTGGGTCAAACACTCTGCCGAATACCCTGCCATTACGAAACAGGTGTACGCATCCGCGACGCAGGCGCTGCCGCGATTCATCGACGACGAATCATGGAGTGCCGTCCCCGGACAGGTGGACGCCAAAGACCTGCCCGTCGCCGTCATACTCGACGTTGACGAGACCAGCGTCAGCAATGTCGATTTCCAACTGACCTACGAACGGCCGTTCGCGAATTGGAAGCTGGATGAGTGGACCAGCGGGACCGCGGCGACACCGATTGCCGGCATGAAGGAGTTTGTTGACGCCGCAAGCGCCGCCGGAGTTACCGTGTTCTTCGTCACCAACCGTCCGTGCGAGGTCATTGAAGGTGTCGATGATCCCTGCCCGCAAAAACAATCCACGATCGACGATATCGCCGAGGCCGGTGTCGACACCGACGCCGACCACGTGATGCTCTCCGGGGAACAGGGCTGGAACCGCGAGAAGTCCGTGCGTCGTAATCTAATCGCAAAGACACACCGCGTCATCATGCTGATCGGCGACGATCTCGTCGACTTCGTTCCCTGCACTCGGCGCAAAGCCTATGCACCGTGCACGCAAAGCGCGACCGTAGAATACCGTCATGCGATGGTCGACAAATACGCGCATCGCTGGGGCAATGGCTGGTACATCCTGCCCAACCCGATGCACGGCTCCTGGACTTCCGTGGTGCCTCACTAGCGGTTCTTTTTGCCCGGGAAAAGGCGTATCCTGATAAAGCAATAAAGCTCGGTAACACCTTGAAAAGAAAAAGAACTCGCGGTTCAACCTGACGCAGAACCGCGACCACACGAGAGGTTTGTCATGGCCAAAGTGAAGTGCGGTCTCATCCAGATGGGACTCAAGGGCGACGGTTCGATGGAGCCCCTCGAGATCCGCGACCGGATGATCGAAGCACATATTCCCTACATCGAAGATGCAGCGAAACAAGGCGTGCAGGTGCTGTGCTTCCAGGAAGTATTTACACAACCTTACTTCTGTCCGAGCCAGGACCGAAAATGGTACGCGGCCGCCGAATCAATCCCGGACGGTCACACGACGAAGCTGATGCAGGAATATGCGAAAAAGCACAGCATGGTCATCGTCGTGCCGATCTACGAGGAACACATGACGGGCGTCTACTTCAACACGGCCGCTGTCATCGACGCCGACGGCATGTTCATGGGCAAGTATCGTAAAACACACATCCCGCAGGTCGACCCCGGCTTCTATGAGAAGTTTTTCTTCAAGCCCGGCGACTCCGGCTGGCCCGTATTCGACACGGCCTATTTGAAACTCGGTGTTTATATCTGTTACGACCGGCACTTCCCCGAAGGGTGGCGCGCGCTCGCATTGAATGGCGCGGAGTACATAGTCAATCCTTCGGCGACCGTTGCGGGCCTCAGCAAGTACCTGTGGGAACTCGAGCAACCGGCATCAGCCGCAGCGAACGGCGTCTTCATCGGCGCAATCAATCGTATCGGCTCCGAAGAACCCTGGGCATCGACGATGAACATGGGCGAGTTCTACGGTTCCAGTTACATCGTCAATCCACGCGGCACGATCGAGGCACAGGCGAGTTACGGCGACGACGAGTTGCTCGTGCACGAGATCGATCTCGACATGGTGCGCGAGGTTCGCGATCAGTGGCAATTCTTCCGCGACCGTCGCCCCGAAACCTACGGCCCTCTTACCGACGACTGACCGGCAGCCAGGAGGCAGCAATGTCCGAATTACCCCCGGTCAGCACGTTAAGAACCGTTGGTGAGCACGTCGAACTGGATCTCGGCCAGGACCTGGCGTCGAGTCCACGCTACAACCACGACATCGCGCCAACCAGGGCCGCGCAGCGCACCTGGTCGCGCTGGAACGTCGCGTCACTGTGGGTCGGCATGGCCATCTGCGTGCCGACTTACACTCTCGGCGGCGTTCTGACCGCCTATTTCGGCCTGTCAGTCAGCGAGGCGCTATGGACGATACTAATCGCCAACATCGTCGTGCTCATCCCGCTGACGTTGAACGCATTTCCCGGGACGCGTTACGGCATCCCCTGCCCTGTTGTGCTGCGTGCGTCATTCGGCATCATTGGCTCGAACGTGCCCTCGCTGATTCGAGCGCTCGTTGCCTGCGGCTGGTTCGGCGTGCAAACACTGTTCGGCGGTATCGCTATTCATCTCCTGCTGGCCGCGATTTTTCCGGCGTGGGCGGCACTCGGTGGTACCGGTGAAGTCCTCGGCTTTTTCATCTTCTGGGTTGCCAATATCACCGTCGTGATTCGCGGTTCGGAATCCATCAAACACCTCGAAGCTCTCGCAGCTCCCTTGCTATTGATCGTGGCCATCGGTCTGGTCGTGTGGGCGCTCCCCAGGGTTACGATGAGTGAAGTGTTGTCGGTTCCCGCGAGCCGGCCCGCGGATGCCCCGTTCTTCGGTTATTTCATGGCGGCACTCACCGCCATGGTCGGTTTCTGGGCGACGCTTTCACTAAACATCCCGGACTTCAGCCGATTCGCGCGTTCGCAACGCTCACAGGTCATCGGGCAGATCATCGGCTTGCCGTTAACCATGTTGTTGTTCGCGGGGCTCGGCGTCGTGCTGACCGCCGCGTCTGTGGAACTCGTCGGCGAGACCATTTCCGACCCGATCAACCTCATCGGCAGGATCGACAGCCCGTTCTGGGTCGTGCTCTCGATGCTGATGATCATTCTCGCCACGATCTCGACAAACACCGCGGCGAATATCGTCTCACCGACCAACGTATTTCAGAACGTCGCACCGAAATACATCAATGAAAACAAGGGTGTAATCCTTACCGGCGTCATCGGCATCGTGCTGATGAGCTGGGAGCTCCTGAAAAAGCTTGGCTGGTTAGACACGGACGTCAGTGTGGAAAGTCTTTATTCCAATTGGCTGATTGGTTATTCGAGCTTGCTCGGACCGATCGCCGGCATCATGATCGTCGATTACTTTCTCATAAAAAACCAGTCTTATGATGTACTGGCGCTCTACCAGGACAACGCGGGTTATCCTGCCTGGAACAGATCCGGCTTTATTGCATTCCTGGTTCCTGTCGGGTTGACGCTGATCGCCATAACGACAGGCAAATTGAGCTGGTTCTATACCTACGGCTGGTTTACAGGGTCCATACTGGGGGGTCTGATCTATTACTTCGCAGCGAGACGCGAAGCAAGGAGTTGACGATGACTGTACTCATAAAAGGCGGCACAGTGGTTAATGCCGACCGTAGTTTTCGCGCGGATATACTCTGTGAGAACGGCTTGGTATCCGCCATTCAAGAGACGATAGAAGCGTCCAAAAACGTAACCGTTGTCGACGCAGGCGGCCAGTACGTGATGCCCGGCGGCATCGATCCGCACACGCACATGCAGTTGCCGTTTATGGGCACTGTAACGAGTGAGGACTTCGAGACCGGAACGGCGGCAGGACTCGCCGGTGGCACGACGATGATCATCGACTTCGTCATCCCGGGTCCGCAACAGGACGTCATGGAAGCGTATCACCAGTGGCGCGAGTGGGCGGAGAAGTCCGTTTCCGACTACAGCTTCCACGTTGCGATTACGTGGTGGGATGACACCGTAAACAAGGCTATGGGAACGCTCGTCAACGAATACGGCGTAAACAGCTTCAAACACTTCATGGCGTACAAGGGCGCCATCATGGCCGATGACGAGATACTCGTGAGCAGTTTCACGCGTGCGATCGAACTCGGTGCGATCGTCACCGTGCACGCCGAGAACGGCGACCTCGTTTTCCGCCTGCAACAGAAATTGTTCGAGCAAGGCCTCACCGGACCGGAAGGCCACCCGCTGTCACGGCCGCCGCAATGCGAGGGTGAGGCAGCTAACCGCGCAATTCGCATTGCTGAGGTACTGGGCGTGCCGCTGTACGTCGTGCACAACTCCTGCCGGCAGTCGCTCGAAGCGATTACGCGAGCCCGTAACGAAGGACAGCGCGTATTCGGCGAGGTGTTAGCCGGCCATTTGCTGGTCGATGATTCCGTGTACCGCGATGAGGACTTCGAGGTAGCTGCCGCACACGTCATGAGCCCGCCCTTCCGCTCCAAAGAGCACCAGGAGGCACTCTGGCACGGCCTGCAATCCGGCAACCTGCAGACGACCGCGACGGATCATTGCTGCTTCTGCGCGGACCAGAAAGCCGCGGGCAAGGACGACTTTCGGCTGATTCCGAACGGCACGGCCGGCATCGAGAACCGCATGGAAGTGCTGTGGCATCACGGTGTAGGAACCGGGCGCCTGACGATGAATGAATTTGTTGCCGTCACGTCGACGAATGCGGCGCAGATTTTCAATGTCTATCCGCGCAAGGGCAGTATCGCCGTTGGTTCCGACGCCGACATCGTCGTCTGGGATCCCGAGGCGACAAAAACGATTTCCGCGAAGACGCATCATCAGAAAATCGACTACAACATCTTCGAGGGCATGACGGTCAAAGGTTGTGCGTCGCATACACTGAGCCAGGGCAAAGTCTTGTTCGCGAACGGCAAGCTCGACGTCGAGCGTGGCGCCGGCCGCCACATCAACCGTCCGGCATTTGCGCCGTACTATGACGCCCTGCAACGACAGGCACTGCAAGCCGAGCCCACGCCGGTACGGCGCTAGAGTGACGATGCCTGACATTCGCGCCAACCGTCTCAGCCGAGAGGACATCGACAGCAATTTCGGTGACCTGCATCCGCCACTAAGCCGCCCCGAGGCACTGATCGAGGCCGATCGTTGCTATTTCTGCTACGACGCGCCCTGCACCACGGCCTGTCCTACCGGTATCGACATTCCTGCCTTCATACAGAAGATCCGCAGCAACAATATTCGCGGATCCGCCCATACAATCCTTCGGGAAAACATCATGGGCGGCATGTGCGCCCGTGTGTGTCCGACCGAAGTGTTGTGTGAAGAAGCCTGCGTCCGTAACACACACGAGGACAAGCCCGTGGAGATCGGGCTTTTGCAGCGATATGCGACGGACCCGGTCCTGACGGACGGTACGAAATTATTTGCCCGCGGCGAGGCGACCGGCAAGAAAGTCGCCATCGTCGGAGGTGGTCCGGCGGGCCTGTCCTGCGCACACCGGCTGAGCATGCTCGGGCATGACGTGGTCGTATTCAATCGCGACGCCAAAACGGGCGGCCTGAATGAATACGGTATCGCCGCGTACAAGACCGTCGATGATTTCGCACAAAAGGAAGTGGCGTACATCCTGTCGATCGGTGGTATCGAAATACGCAACGGCATCGCGCTGGGCGCCGACGTTTCGATTTCTCAATTGAACGATGACTTCGACGCGGTGTTCCTGGGTCTCGGGCTGGCCGACGTCAATTCACTCGGCATCGATGGCGAGGACATGGCAGGTGTCGAAAATGCGATTGATTACATCGCGGAGTTGCGGCAGGCCGATGACAAAGCGGTGCTGCCCGTCGGTCGTAACGTCATTGTCATCGGAGGCGGCATGACCGCCATCGACGTCGCGGTACAGTCGAAGCGTCTCGGCGCGGAGCGGGTCGACCTCGTTTATCGCCGTGGTCCCGCAGAGATGGGCGCCAGCAAGTTCGAGCAGGAACTGGCGCAGACCAACGGTGTGTCGATTCATCACCACGCGCAGCCCCTACAAGTGCAAGGGCCGAATCACGTAACCGGCGTATTATTTGAGAAAACGGTGATGGACGAAAAAGGTGATCTGTGTGGAATCGGTGACACCTTCACTATCCCCGCCGATATCGTTTTCAAGGCGATCGGGCAAAGGCTGAAGGACGACGTAATCGGCGAAGAATCAATGCAGATGCAACGCGGCAAGATCGTCGTCGACGAAAACCAGGCGACATCGATCGGCGGAATCTGGGCGGGCGGTGACTGCGTCGTCAATGGTGACGATCTGACCGTAAGTGCCGTGCAGCACGGCAAATTGGCGGCGATAGCGATCGACCACCACCTGCGGGCATAGGAGGTACGGCCATGGCTGATCTGGCATCGACATTCCTCGGCATCCAGTCGCCGAATCCATTCTGGCTGGCGTCCGCGCCACCCACGGACAAGGCCTACAACGTCAACCGCGCATTCGAGGCCGGCTGGGGTGGCGCCGTCTGGAAAACACTTGGGGAAGATCCGCACATTGTCAACGTGAGCGGGCCGCGGTACAGCGCTATTTACGGCAACGACCGGCGCGTGATCGGCTTCAACAACATCGAGCTGATCACGGACAGACCGCTCAAGACCAACCTCGACGAAATCCGCCAGATCAAGCGCGACTGGCCCGATCGTGCCGTTGTCGTGTCGGTCATGTTCCCGATGAACAAGGAGACCTGGGCGAAGTACGTGCCGATGATCGAGGACACGGGCGCCGACGGGCTCGAACTCAATTTTGGCTGTCCGCACGGCATGTCGGAACGCGGCATGGGCGCCGCTGTCGGCCAGGTGCCCGAGTACCTGCAGATGGCGACAGAATGGGCCAAGGATGCCGCCAATATTCCTGTCATCGTCAAGCTGACACCGAATATCGCGAACATCCTGCCGCCGGCCAAGGCCGCAAAAGACGGCGGCGCGGACGGCGTGTCGCTGATCAACACGATCAACTCGATCATGCGCGTCAACTACGACACGCTGACGATGTACCCATCCACCGACGGCATGGGCACACATGGCGGCTATTGTGGCGAGGCCGTCAAGCCGATCGCGCTGAACATGGTCGCCGAAATCGCACGCACCGCGGAAACATCGGACATTCCGATCTCGGGGATTGGCGGTATCACCGACTGGCGCGATGCGGTCGACTTTTTCGCGCTCGGCGCAAGTAATGTGCAAATCTGCACGGCGGCGATGGTGTATGGCTTCAAGATCATCGATGACCTGACCGACGGACTCAGCACGTTTCTCGATGACAAGGGCATGACCTCGGTCGCGGAGCTCGTTGGCCGCGCGGTGCCGAGCGTGACCGACTGGCAGCACCTGAATCTCAATTACGTCGAAAAAGCGGTGATCGACCAGGAGCTGTGCATAAAGTGCGGCCGCTGCCACGTCGTCTGCGAGGACACCTCACACCAGGCCATTACCCAGTCCGTCAACGGCGAACGGTATTTCGAGGTCATCGACGAGGAATGCGTCGGCTGCAACCTGTGCGTGAGCGTGTGCCCGGTCGATGGCTGCATTTCCATGCGCCATCTTGCCGACGGTGTCGATCCGCGTACCGGTCAGGATATCCCGACCGAGAAGGCGAATTGGACCATGCACCCGAACAACCCGATGCGCAAACAACCGTAGCCAGGGGGACAGCGACTTGAACGAACAGGATCTCATCGACGCAGCGCTCACCGTGCGACAGCAAGCCTATTGCAAGTATTCGAACTACCACGTGGGTGCCGCGCTGCTCGATGAGCAAGGCAATATGCACATCGGCTGCAACGTCGAAAACGCGTCGTACCCCGAAGGCAGCTGTGCCGAAGGGAACGCGATCGCAGCCATGGTCGCGGCTGGCGGCAAATCGATACGCACCATCGTCGTCGTGGGTGGCCACGACGATGTCGAGGATTGCACGCCCTGTGGCGGCTGCCGTCAGAGGATTGCGGAATTTGCCGACTCGGACACCAGGGTCATCCTGATCCGTCCCGGTGGGCATACGCGCACGTTCCCGATCGACGAACTGTTGCCGCGCTCCTTCCACCTCTGATTCGTTGCAGCGCCTCTGGAGGCGCGATCGTTGGAGCGCTGCTCGAAGCGCGATTCCGACGAGTCTCAGTCGCGCTTCGAGAAGCGCTCCAACAACACTCCTAGAAGCGCTCCAACAGCACTTCCACCTCGTCCCGCGTCGGCAACGAAGGTTGCGCACCGGCGCGAGTCGTTGCCGCGGCACCGGCGGCACACGCGAAGCGCAGCGCTTCTTCGGGACTCCGGCCTTCGACGAGCGCGACGGTCAGCGCCGCCGTAAACGTATCGCCTGCTCCCACGGTATCAATGGCCGTAACGGCCGGGGGGGTGGCTTCTGCGATCAGCTCGCCGCCCTGCCGCAATTCGGCGCCACGCGCGCCATGGGTTGTTGCGATAAAGCCGCTGCACGCGACCAGGGTGTCGCCGTACCAGGCCGCCTCGGTTTCATTGACCACGACAAGATCCGCTCGCTGCAGCACCGTAACGTCGATCTCCTTCGCCGGCGCCAGGTTGGCGCAGACAAAGCCTTCGAAGGATTCCGCGGCTCGCGCTATGACGGAGGCCGGTATCTCCAGCTGACAGATCAGGGCGTCTGCACCGCCCGGCTCGATCGACTCCGAGTCCATCGCAGCGTTTGCGCCAGGTGCGACCACGATCTGGTTCTCGCCGGACGGTGCAACGGAAATCAGTGCGATGCCGGTCGCCAGATCAGCGTGTACGTGTACACCAGCCAGGTCGACACCACCATCGCGCAATAGTGCGAGCGCTTCCTCCGCAGCAGCATCGTCTCCAACACAGGCGATGAGCCGCACGTTGGCGCCGAGGCGCTGGGCCGCGAGTGCCTGGTTAGCGCCCTTGCCGCCTGGAAAACGACTCAACGATGCCCCTGTTACTGTTTCGCCGGCTTCGGGCAGTCGCGACACCGACGCACAGAGATCGAGATTGACCGAGCCGATGACGAGAACGTCGACCATGTCAGGCTGCGAAGCGGGCGAGCCGCGAGATCAGCAAATCGTAGAAGCCGTCGGCGTCGATCCCGTAAATCCAGTTGACGTTGTGCGGCCGGTCGGTAACCCGCCAAAAGTCGACGGCCGTGTGGCCCATCGTCAGTTCAGACTTCGTTTCAACCGACAGGTTGCAGGCCTTGCCGTCGAACAATTCGGGCTGCAGCAGCCAGGCGATCGTACAGGGGTCGTGCAGCGGCGCGCCTTCAGCACCGTATTTCTTCGAATCGTGCCGATGAAAGAAGCTCAACATGCCCGCGGTCGCCGTCGCGACGTCGTTGTCGAGCGCTTGAATGCGCTCTACCCGGTCTCGGGTCGACAACACCTGGTGGGTAACGTCGAGCCCCATCGCCGTAATTGGACGACCGCAGCGAAACACGATGTCCGCCGCATGCGGATCG
>DAOWGY010000268.1 GCA_030641695.1 Gammaproteobacteria bacterium | reverse complement strand
CGACTACATTGTGCATCGAGGCGAGACACTCTGGGGCATCGCCTCTCGCTTCCGTCCCGACACTGGTCTGACGATGAATCAGACGATGCTTGCCATCTACGAGGCCAACCCCGACAGCTTCGGCGGCAATATCAATTTCCTGCATGCCGGGGCAAGTCTGACGATTCCGAATGCAGACGACGTCTATCGTATCGATCGCAGCTATGCGCTTGACGAAGCGCGGCGGCAGCATGCGGCATGGGCCGGCATGCCGGCGCCCACCGTGGATCCGGTCGCAACGACAACACGCCCGAGCCTGACGCTCGTTCCGCCTGACGAAGAACCTGTCGGCGTCGGTACCGGTACCGAAGGTGCCGCCGACGGTGAGCCGATGACGCGCGAGCAGGAGGTCCTCGATCGGATCGCCGAACTCGAGGCGGCCGACGTACCGGAGCAGCGGTCGTTGATCGAAATCCGCGATAACGAACTGGCAGCATTGCGGCAGGAACTGGCGAACATCCGCGGCGAGATTTACGAGCCGCCGGTCGACGATGCCGACATGCTGGCTGACGACACGGACGATGCAGCGACCGATGATGAATTGTTGGTGGATTCTGACGAGGTTGCGACGGACGACGCAGATGCCGTGGATACGGACGCGGATACGGCGATCAAGCCACCATCCACTATCATCTCCGCGCCGACGCGCACCGAACCGTCGCTGGTCGACAGGATTATCGATGCGTTGACGAGTATCTGGGCGATCATCGGCGGAGCGGTCATCCTTGCAGCCGGCGTGCTGTTCTGGTTCGTGCGCCGCGGCCGCGATGATGACGACGAGTTGGAGTCCTGGACCAGCCCCGGGACTGAAGCACCCGATTTCGACGATACGGCTATGTCGTCCACTGAATCGCTCAGGGCGCCGCCACCTGACGAGTCGATCGTCGTCGTCGAACAGGAATCCGGAATCCTGCCGCTGGACGAAGACACACTCGATGCGCCGGGACCCGCCGATGATCTCGCCGCGCAGACGGGAACTACCGGGGAGTTCGGGTCGCTCGAAGACACCTTCAGCAGCGAGACCGCCGTCAACCTCGATCAAAGCGATCCGATCGCCGAGGCAGATTTCCACATGGCCTACGGCCTGTACGACCAGGCCGCCGACCTGATCAATGGCGCGCTCGAAGCCGACGCCGAACGCGTCGACCTGCTGACCAAGCTCTGCGAGATTTACTTCGTGTGGGGTAACCGCGACGCATTCGTCGACGCTGCGCAACGCGTCAAGGTGGCATCGTCGGATGGGGACAGCGCCGAGTGGGACAAGATCGTCATCATGGGTCAGCAAATCGCCGCCGACCACGAATTGTTTGCCGGCGCCGGTGTCGCCGGTGCGACCAAGGCTGTCGACTTGTCATTCGAAGCTGACATGGACGAAGTCAGCGCGCTGGACATGGATTTCGGTGCTGCGGCGGATAGCAGCGACGATGTCATCGATCTGGGTGCCGCGGATGATGCGGGTGAGGACATCATTGACCTGGGTGCGGATATCGGGACGGTGGTCGACGACGGTGTGGACTTCGTTTTTGACGAAGACGCTACGCTGGAGTCCGGTACTGACGAGGAGGAAGTCGAATTCGACGTCACGCAGGAAACGCCAACGATAGTGGCATCCGATGACGACGAGACCGCGGACATGCCGACTGCGGAGTCGACCGTAGAATCGCCGACGATCGAAGAGCAATTTGCCGGGCTCGATTCAACATCGGAACTGCCGTCTATTCCGGACGCGGTCGAAGAAGCCATCGCTGATAGTGGACTGTCTTCAGACGCCACGGCAGAGATCAATCTCGAGGAACTCGGGCTCGACCTCGATGCTCTCGATGTGACCGAAGTCGCGTCGCTCGACGATGAGCTGGATATCACGAGTAGCCAGGAGATACTCGACGATATCGGTATTCCGGAGTTACTCGACGATACCGGTATTCCGGAGATACTCGAAGACACCGGTATTCAGGAGATACTCGAAGACACCGGTCTTAACGAAGTAATTCCGGAAGATGCCATCGAGGCAACAGGTAGAAACCCCGAAGTCGATCCCGACGCGACAGGCGTACAAAAGAGTCTCGACGCGGACACGACGGGCCTGACCGAAGTACTCGACATCGAAGAGGCGCTGTCGTCGACGTCGGAGATGCGCCTCGCAGTCGATGAAACCGGCCAGAACCCCATGATGCAGCAGGTCGACGAAGATATGGACATCGGCTTCGACGAAAGCCTGCTCGATGCAACCGGGCGCACACAAATATTGCCCGACGACTTCGCCGTCGAGACGGGAGCAGACGTCGACAAGATCATCTCCGACCAGGAAGCTACGCTGCTTGCGACGATGGATGACGACGACGATGAAGCGGCGGGCCTCGACGAGCAGGATCCGACAATGCTTGCGCCGACGATAGACGACGATGCGGATTTCGACTTCGCAAAGACAGAGGCGCTGCCGAAGGATGTCTTCACCGGCAATATGGACCTCGATGAAACCGGTGAATTGCCCGCGGTCGCCAGTACCGATGTCGATCTCGACCTCGACGACCTCACGGCGGCGCTCAAGGTGAGCGAGATGGGCGATACCGTGGATATGCCGCGTGACGATGCAACGGTGGAACACGTACGCCCGAACATCGAGACGGACGATACGGCGGAAGTGCCGACAATGACGATTTCGCCCGAGGATATGAGCGACGATCTGCACGAGGCACGCACGATGACCGAGGTGGGCACCAAGCTTGACCTCGCGCGCGCCTACGTCGACATGGGCGATCCCGGTGGCGCTCGCAGCATTCTCCAGGAAGTACTCGACGAGGGCGACGAGTCACAGCGCCAGCAGGCGCAGCAATTGCTGGATTCACTGCCAATCTAAGCCAGCGCGCCACAGGCGCATGAACCTCCCCTGACATGCGTATTGCCATTGGCATCGAATACGACGGTACCGCGTATAACGGCTGGCAGCGCCAGCGCAACGGCACGGGTGTGCAGGAATGCCTCGAAGATGCGCTGACCGAAGTCGCCAATGAAACAATCGAAATAATCTGTGCCGGGCGTACCGACGCGGGCGTGCATGCAAGCGGGCAGGTTGCGCATTTCAATACGACGGCCGACCGCAGCGATCATGGCTGGCTACTCGGCGCCAACAGCAAGCTGCCCGATGACATCAACGTGAGCTGGGTGCAGCGCGTCGACGACGAGTTTCACGCGCGTTTCTCGGCGATCGCCAGAAGCTATCGCTACCGCATTCTGAATCGCCCGTTGCGCTCGGCGCTACAGCGACGGCACGCCTGGTGGGTCTATCAAAAACTCGATCACGAGCGCATGCACGACTCGGCACAGGCTCTCCTGGGCGGACACGATTTCTCCGCGTATCGCGCGGCGGGTTGTCAGGCATCGACCGCTGTTCGCGAAATAACATCGATCGGCGTGGCGCGCAATGGCGACCAGATAGTACTCGACGTCACGGCCAACGCGTTCCTGCAGCACATGGTGCGCAATATCATGGGAACGCTGGTGGCGGTCGGAAGTGGCGAAGAAGATGCCGCGTGGGCGCGGGAAGTACTCGAAAGCCGCGATCGCACACGGGGTGGAATGGCGGCGCCGCCCCACGGCTTGACGCTGGTGTGTGTGGATTACCCGGATGAGTTCGGAATTCCTGTGCCACTTGCATTGGGACAGTAGACGAATTTGGATATGATGCGTCCATGAGTTGGTTCGAGAAATTGATGCCGTCGCGCATCAGCACGGAAAAGCGCACTCGCTCGGTACCGGAGGGCGTGTGGATCAAGTGCACCCGGTGTGACGCACAGCTGTATCGCAACGAACTCGAGCGCAATCTGCAGGTGTGTCCCAAGTGCGACTATCACATGCGTATCGGCGCGCGCCAGCGGCTCGAGGTTTTCCTCGACCCGGACTCGCAAGAGGAACTGTGGGCAGGACTCGAACCGGAAGATCCGCTGAAGTTTCGCGATAGCAAACGTTACCGGGACCGGATCGTGCAGGCGCAGAAAAAGACCGGTGAGAAAGATGCCATCGTCGCGGTGACCGGCACCTTGATGGGCCGTCCGGTAGTCGCATGCGCGTTCGAATTCGGGTTCATGGGTGGCTCGATGGGCTCAGTGGTCGGCGAACGCTTCGCGCGCGCCGCGAATCATGCAACCGATCACGGCATGCCGATGATCGCGTTTTCCGCGAGCGGTGGTGCACGCATGCAGGAAGCTTTGTTTTCACTGCTGCAGATGGCTAAGACCTCCGCGGCGCTCGCAAGGCTCGGTGAGAAAGGCGTGCCCTATATCTCCGTGCTCACCGATCCGACGACCGGCGGCGTGTCGGCCAGCCTCGCGATGCTCGGTGACGTGAATATCGCCGAACCCAACGCCCTGATCGGTTTCGCCGGTCCGCGCGTGATCGAGCAGACGGTACGCCAGACGTTGCCGGAAGGGTTTCAGCGCAGCGAATTTCTGCTCGATCATGGTGCAATCGACATGATCGTCGATCGCCGCGAAATGCGCGATCAGATCGCCGACCTGCTCGCCAAGTTCGAACAGCGGCCGAGCCCTGTCAGCGCGACATAGCCGCAATGACAAAGGCCGGTTTGCCGCTGACTGACTGGCTGCGTCGTCTCGAGACCCTGTCGCCCCGCGAGATCGAACTCGGCCTGGATCGCGTACTCGAGGTTTCGGGCAGGATGGGCCTCGATCGTCCGTCACGCGTCATTCATGTCGCCGGTACCAATGGCAAGGGTTCCAGCGTTGCCATGCTGCGATCCCTGCTGTCCGCGCCGGACACTATCGTCGGCACCTACACGTCACCGCATGTCATCCACTACAACGAACGTATCTGCATCGACGGCGAACCAGCCGGTGATACGCAGATCGTTGCCGCGTTCGAACGCGTTGAGGCAGCGCGCAAGGATGTTGCGCTGACTTACTTCGAATACGGCACGCTTGCTGCGATGGCCGTATTCGACGTCATGAACGTCGATACGGCGATTCTCGAGGTTGGCATGGGCGGGCGGCTGGATGCCGTAAACGCCATTGAGCCCGATGCCGGCCTGATCACCAACGTGTCGCTCGATCATTGCGAGTGGCTGGGCAACGACATCGAAACCATAGGCTTCGAGAAGGCCGGCATCATGCGTGGCGGGGAGCCCGTCGTGTTCGCGGATCCGGGCGTGCCGGCATCGGTCCAGCAGCAGGCGGACCGGATTGGCGCGAGGCTCATCCTTGCCGGGCGGGACTACACGTGGACGGTCGTGGACGATGGCAGCTGGTCGTGGCAAGGGCAGGGACATGAGTTGCCATCGTTGGCGCGGCCATCGCTGGCAGGCGATATGCAGGTGCAGAACGCGGCGGGCGTGCTGGCACTGATCGAGGCGCTCGGGCTCGACGGCCTGCTGGCGCCGGCGACGGTCGATGCGGCTTTTGGCCGGCTAAGTTTGCCGGGGCGAATGCAACTCCTGAGGCGTGAGCACGACTGGTTGTTCGACGTTGCGCACAATCCGGCAGCCGCTACGGCCCTCGCGGCGACGATGCAGCGGTCGGGAACCACCCCGTCTGTCGCGATTATCGGGATGCTGGATGACAAGGATGTCGAGGGCATCGTTGTGGCGCTGGCCGGCATCGTGGACCACTGGATTGCGGTAACAGCCGCGAGTCCGCGAGCAATCGGCGCCGCCGAACTCGGGCGGCGGATAGCGAATGCGACGAACGGACCTTGCGTGGTCGCCGACACGCAAGACGCGGCCATTGACGATGCCCGGGAATTCGCTGGCAGCGAGGGTCGCATCCTGGTGACCGGCTCGTTCTACGTCGTCGGGCCCCTGTTGGAGCGCTTCTCGAAGCGCGACTGAGGGCATCGTCGGGCCCCTGTTGGAGCGCTTCTCGAAGCGCGACTGAGGGCATCATCGGGCCCCTGTTGGAGCGCTTCTTGAAGCGCGACTGAGGGCATCATCGGGCCCCTGTTGGAGCGCTTCTCGAAGCGCGACTGATATATACTCCCCAGCGCTTGGGAATTACACGAGTCAAATGG
>DAOWGY010000104.1 GCA_030641695.1 Gammaproteobacteria bacterium | reverse complement strand
CGCGATCCTCCTCGACATGCGCAAGCCGCCGCATATTGGCAAGAATGACGTCGGCCATTTCGCGCGCTGCCACCTGATTAGTATCAGAGAGCAACACGACGAATTCGTCGCCTCCGAAGCGCGCGACGACGTCCGACGGACCGGCGCAGCGCAGCAACTCATCGGCAACCTTGCGGATCAACCGGTCGCCGGCCGGGTGACCGCAGGTGTCATTGACGTATTTGAACTGATCGAGGTCGATGAAAAACAATGCGCTGGTGTGCCCGTGTACTGCGATATTCGCGAGTTCGACATTCAGCTCCTCGACAAAGCGGCGGCGATTGTAAAGGCCGGTCAGATTATCGTGATTCGCGAGCTCGACGAGCATGGCGTCGCGCTCGCTCAGGGCTGACGCCGTCGTTTCCAGGGCCTCCACAATGTCGGAAATTTCGCGGTGCGCCGCCGGCTCAAATTTGACGTTCAGGTTACCCCTGGCGAGTTCCTGAATGGGTTCCTGCAGGTCGGAGATCGATGCCAGTGCTTTTTGCAGGGCCCTCCGGCCAAACAGGGCGAACGCGATCAACAGCACCAGCAGCATCAGAATCGCGACCTTGATATTGGCGAGCAGGCGATCGTGGAAAATGATGAAGTCGAGGTGCATGCCGACAAATCCGACGAGTTCGGTATTGCTCTCCATCAGCGATTGCGTTGGATCAAAGGCGAACAGGCCGTCATCAGCCAGTGATTCCGTCCACACCGGCGCCAGAATTTTGAACTGTTCCGGATTAATCATGCTGCTTTGCAGCAGGTACGGCTGCTCGCTGCCGATCAGTGCCCGCGCCTCCCCGAGCATCGATTCGCTCAATGTCGCGACCGGCTCCATGTCGTCGTGTGCGTCGATCGAAAACATCGGTGTACCGTCGTCCCGGAAAGAGGGCACGCGGCCTATTTCCGGGTACTTGTCGACAAAGCTGTCCAGGCGCAGCAGCGCTTCGCTGTCGTCAGCCAGGTACAACGGCGAACCGAGTTCGTTGAGTTCGTCCGTCCACTGCAACGCCCAGCGGCTGTAGTTGTCCTGCAGTACCCACTGCCCACCCCAGTACAGTGCCGCTATCGCAAAGGCACCGATGAACGTCGCGCTGAGAACCTGTATCCACAGGATCTCGTTCACGAGTACGCGCTTGCGACCGGTATTGCGATATTGGTCGAGGAACCTGACAAACGGCTCCAGGACGAGCGCCATATTGTGCCTCATGGCGACCCGCCATCCGCCGATGGCGAGATCGCCTCCGCCGACACATTGCCTTTCAACATGGCGTCGTTGGTGACGACGCGGACCTCCGAGAGCCCGGTCAGGGGCGGCACCTTGTCGATCTCACCCGCGTTGATTCTCTCCAGCACGCTGATGATCGTCGCCGCGATATCCGAGGCGACCGTCGATACGCAAATAGCGACGCCCATCGACAGCATCGCTTCATGCGATACGGCGACCGGCACCTGGCGCCGATTGGCCTGCTCGAGCATGTCGCGCAGGATGCGCGGACTCAGAATGCGATTGTCCGGGAACAGCCAGAAGCCGTCGATCTCCCGGATCATGCGCTTGAATTGATACAGCGTCTCCTGATCCGAATGTGTCTCGCGGACATGCAGTTCGAGCCCGTGCCTCGCTGCGGCAACCTCTGCCTCGGCGACCAGGTCCTCATGCCCTTCACCAATTATCATGCCGACGCGCGCGAGCGTCGGGTCGACTTTCTTCCAGGCGGACAGGTGCGCATCGAGCGGCGCCAGTGCCGCAATGCCGCGGCTATTCTCCGTCACGAGGCCGTGTTCCCGGTAGTTGAATACCTGGCTGAAAACGACCGGCATCTGCGCCATTGCAATTGACGCCTTCGCAGCTTGCAGGCCAATTGCGACGACGGCGCCGGAATTCGAGTCATTGATGAGGCGAAATGCGGTGGCCGGTGGCTGACTGCGATCGCTGAGGTCGTAAATCGTAAGATTCTCGAGTCTGTCGCCCAGCTCAACGGCAACATCTTCGTAGGCCGGCTGGCGGCTGGCCAGCACGATAGCGACTTCGGGTAGCGGTGGCGGCTCGACGATGCGAGGCGGCGGCTCCGGTTCCGGCGCTACTTCGACAACGGGCTGCGGTGGCTCGATGACGATCTCGGGTACCGGCGCCACGATTTCGGGTTCGGGCGCGAATAGCGCGCACCCGGACAGCGACAACGCGCCCACGAGGACAGCGAGACGCAGAATCGCCCCAGTTTTTGTGCCAATCCCTTGCACCAGGAACATCTCCATATGTGGTCGCACGGCCGAAAAGGCAGGAACAACGCACAACCTCACTCGCTTTTACCGGAATTGCTGGTGAAGTTCTGTGTGCGACGTCATGACTTCAGGAATCGGCATTGATGCATTGCAACATAATCCGCCCGGTTGCTCGTTCGCCGGCGTTATGTCAGTTTCTCAATGGTCGCAGAGTCTCAAACTCCTTCGCTTACCAGGGATCCGGCACGCCGATGCTGCAATTTTTCGTCACCACACTGGTGCAGATCATCACCAGCACGTTCTTTCGGCGAATCGATGTCGTTGGTATCGAAAACGTGCCCTCGACAGGACCGGTCATCTTTGCCGGCAACCACCCGAACGCGCTGATGGACGGCTGGTTGCTGACTGCCAAATGCGGACGCTGGCCGCTGCATTTCCTGGCGAATGCCAAGCTCTGGCAGTACCGCGGCCTCGGGCCACTGCTCGACGCGAGCGGCGCCGTGCCTGTGTACCGGCGCGAGGAGCACGACGGTGAGGTCGACAACCAGAAAGCCTTCGATCGCGTGTACGAGGTGATTCAATCCCGCAACTGCATGGGCATATTTCCGGAGGGCGTGAGCCATGCCGAATCCAGACTGGTCAAGCTGAAAACGGGCACGGCCCGAATCGCACTCGAAGCGGCGGCACGCGGTGCGGAAGACCTGACCATCATTCCCTGTGGTCTCAACTATATCCACCGTCACCGCTTCCGCAGCCAGGTGTTGATCGAATTCGGCGAGCCGATCAAGATCGACGAGCAATGGATTCGGGCTTATAACCACGACTCGCAGGAGGCGGTCAAAAACCTGACCGACCATGTAGGTGATGCCTTGTCCTCGGTAACGCTGAACGCTCCGGACTGGGGAACGCTGCGCTTCATTCAGAGCGTCCGGCGCTTGTACAAACCCTCGACTGCTGTGCTCACGCCCGGTCAATATGTCGAGCTCAGCCGACGCTTTGTCGATGGCTACCTGGCCGCGATGGACGATCCGGACATGCAACGAATGCGGCGCGACGTCGAGAACTACCAGGCGCGGCTCGAAATGCTCGGCCTCAAGGACTATCAATTGCGGCAACCCGTGACACTGAGCCTGGCGTTTCGCCGTATATTCCTGCGCAGCCTGATGATGCTGGTATTGCTGCCATTCGCCATCCCTGGCGCACTGCTGCACCTGCCCGTCGGCTGGCTGGTCTCCCTGGTCGGCGAGCGCTTCAGTTATGAGATGGACGACATTGCGACGCTCAAGGTGTTCGCCACAATGTTGTTGTTGCCGCTTCTTTATGTGATCGTCGCAATTGCGGTTGGCGTGAATTTCGGCTTTTGGTGGGGCTTGCTCGTGTTGATCGCGTTGCCATTCAGCTTCTTCGCCTCGGTTCGACTCATGGAAGCCGAGGCAGGGTTGTTCACGTCGATGCAGTCGTTACTGAGGTTGACCCGGCTCGGCGGTGACCTCGACGATCTGCGCGCGATGCGGACCGACCTCGTTACTACGGTCCGGCAAGTCGTCGAGCGCAGCGCGGACCCTGATGTGCCACGCATGTTTACCGAGAGAGATTTCGGTGCGCCGGAATCGTAATCAACTCAGGCTGACTGTCGTTCCCGCATCGATCGTCTCGGCGGCATCGAGTACATAGCTTGCCGCAAACAGGTCCTGCACGACGATGCCGAGCGATATGTACAGGGTGATCTGCTCATCGTTGTTGCGACCACCGATGTCCCGCGCCAGAACCTGACCGATTTCGCCGACGATGTCCTGCTCGCAAATGCTGCCTTCTTCGATTGGAATCAGGATGTCACCGGCTTCGATGCGTGCCGATTCCAGCAGATCGACGTAAATCGACGCGCGCCTGAGCGTCTCGGAGTCGGCCTCTCGCGTCGTCGGTGTGTGCGCGCCGACCAGGTTGACGTGCGCGCCCGGCATGAGCCAGGTGCCTTCGAGTACCGGCTCAGTGGCGCCCGTCACCGTGCTGACAATATCGCAGCTGGCCGCCTTTTCGGCAGATTGAGTCGCACTAACGTCGAGCCCGGTCCGCTCCGATTGCAGGACAGCGAATTGCTTCGCTTTGTGCATATCGCGTGCCCATACGAGGACGGAATCGATATCGCGAACGCACGCGATTGCCTCGATGTGTGTCGCTGCCTGCACGCCCGTACCAAAAACGCCGTGACTCGATGCGTCGCTCCGCGCCAACACGCGGGTTGCGAGTGCGGAGGCGGCTGCCGTTCGAATCGCTGTGATCGCAGCGCCATCGACCAGGGCAGCGGGTGTACCGGTCTCCTTATCGAACAGTGCCACGAAGCCCTGGATGGCCGGAACGCCGGAGGCCGGATTGCCGGGATGCAGACTGATGATCTTGGCGCCGTACACTGGCAGATTCGGTATTGAACCCGGCATCAGGCCGAGATGCGCGTTCGAATCAGCAAGCGGTATGAACATTCTCAGCGGAATCGAGAAATTACCGGATGAAACAGCACGCATGGCCGAATCCATGATCTCGATGCACTGCTTCATCGGCAAGAGCCGGTGAATGTCGGCTGCGCTCAGAACTCTCATAACAGAGCGGTGTTATACGATATATTCGCTTACCTGAACAGAAACCGGAATCAAAGAGAAGCAAATGACTGACGAACTGTTTCGTAGCAACTCCTACATGAAAAATTGCGACGCCACGGTCGTTGCGGTCGACGAAGCCGCCGTGACGGTCGATCGCACGGTTTTTTATCCGCTGGGCGGAGGCCAGCCCGGTGATACCGGTACCCTGAGCTGGTCATCCGGCAGCGCAGCGATTGTCGATACCCGCTATGGCGACGACGGCACGATCGTGCACGTGATCGAGGAAGGCGGTTCGCTGCCGGGTACTGGCGACACAGTGCACCTGGAGCTCGATTGGGAGCGTCGCTATCGGCACATGCGAATGCACACGGCCATGCACCTGCTCGGCTCGATCCTGCAATACGGCGTCACAGGCGGGAACATATCTGCCGAAAAGAGCCGGCTCGATTTCGACATGGAAGACACCGTGGACAAGGAAGCGGTCAGCGCTGCACTGCAAGCGCTGGTCGAAGCCGATCACGCCGTCAGTTGCCGCTGGATCACGGAAGAAGAACTCGACGCAAACCCGGAACTCGTACGGACGATGTCCGTGCAGCCGCCACGGGGCAAAGGCAAGGTTCGACTACTGGAGATCGAAGGCGTCGATCTGCAACCCTGCGGAGGAACGCATCTGAACTCCACGGCCGAAGTCGGCGCCGTGCGAATCGGAAAAGTCGAGAAGAAAGGCAGACGCAATCGTCGTGTAAACATTCATCTCGACGATTGAAATACGACCTAGGGCGCGCCGTCCAGGATCCACTGAACAATCGCGTCGATCTCTGCCTGTGGCAAAGGTCCGCTCGGTGGCATCTGCGACGCCGCCGTACCGTCGATCTTTTGAACGAGGTAGCTATTGGCGGGCTGACCGGGCTCGACACGATTCAATGCGCTCTGGATACTCTGAACACTGACCAATGCAGCACGGCTCGCCGCTACACTGGTGAGATCCATCACTCCGGGCAGTACGGCACCAACGCCGGTGTGACACACCGCGCATTTCGGCGTAAACACGATCGCCTGAATTTCGGGGAGCGTCGGACCAATGACGACTGGCGTTACAAGCGTGAAGTTGACCATGAAATCACCGCCCGCCACACCGTTACCTGACGGCAACGCACCCAGGTACTCGCCGTCGAGCATGTTGCCATCCAGGTCCAGAATCGAGTTCGTCGCGTTGCCGAGCAGGCTGATGCGATAGGTGTCGTCATTCAACTGCACACCGGTCAGGTCGAAAACAGCGCTTTGCGGATTCGCGCCGATGTCAATCGATACCGCGTTAATCTGCACTTCATTGTTGTCGGCGAACGTGCCGTCACCACCACTTGCGGTAAGGATAAATGTCGTGGTGTCGACAGTGGTCTGATTTAGTTCGCGACTGAAGCCGGCAATGATGCTTGCCGGCGAAGCAGTTAGCGCCGCATTCGGCATTGGTGACAGCGACGTCACGGTAATTGGTGCCAGCACCACCACGCGATCGTCGATCGCGCCGTTAGTAATCCATGTTCTGACGACGTCAATCTCAGTCTGAGGCAACGGTGCGCCAGGCGGCATCTCTTGCCCTGCCGATGCCGTTCCCTCGAGTTTCTGGACCAGGTAGCTATCGTCGGGCAGCAACGGTTCTACGCGATCGAAATTGGGGTCACCATTGCTGGGTATATCGATAAGCATCGCGTAACTCGCTGCCGCTTCCAGATTCAACCCGCCCGAGGCGTTGCCGGCTGAGTGACAGCCCACGCAATTGAGGTCGAAGACATTGGCCTGAATTTCCGAGAAGTTCGG
>DAOWGY010000061.1 GCA_030641695.1 Gammaproteobacteria bacterium | reverse complement strand
GTATCCGCGGCCTCTCGACATCGCCATGGAGACACGTTCCCGGCTCGCCGCCATTTTCAAAGCCGAACTCGACTACGATAGTTACTACACGCAGTTAAACGAAATCGTCGATGTCGATCGTGATGCCGGGGCCGAGCGCACCGACCGGTCCTGATAGCTGGCGGCAAAAGCTGCGCTGGTGATAGCCGAGCGGAGTTGTTAGAGATTCGCGGACCTCAGACTGGTACAGCCGTTCGAGGAAAGCCTCGCCGACAAACAGCTACGCATGGACCTGGCGATGGCTGCATTTGAGGGTCTTGTCGACTATGAGGTCGCCGGGGTGACGGCGGCAGCCACGTTTTACATCGCGGAAATCTATTTCGAATTCAGTGCCGCACTACTGGACTCGGAGCGCCCGACCGGCTTGACCGAGGCGGAGAAAGTCGACTACGAACTGGTCATCGAGGAGGAGGCCTATCCGTTCGAGGAACGCGCCATCGAAGTCCACGAGGAAAATTTCGAATTACTTGCGGTCGGCGTCTACAACCCGTGGGTACAGAAGAGTCTCGACAAGCTGGCGATTGTGATGCCGGGACGTTATGCGAAGAATGAGATCAGCGGCGGTTTCGTCGGATCGATCGATTCCTATGCGTATCGCATGCCCATCGCGCCGAAGATCGGCGTCGAGGGCGAAGATGGTGTCGAGATTTCAGAGGTGGGAGACGCCGCCCAATCGATCAAGGCGGCCGCGCAGATCGCGGGCAGTCCTGAACCGAACTAGTCAGTGAGCAGAACAAATATGCATACCTCCACAGCAGATCGCTTACTCAACGCAAGACGCAACGTTGTGCTGCTTGCCGCGTCTACATTGCTGATGTCTGCCTGTGCGACAACGGAGACGACACGTCCGCCATCACGCATCGAAATCCAGGAAGAAGTCGGGTTCACGATCACCGAGAAAGCGCGTATCGGAGGTGACGTCCGGGCCGATTACGAAGAGGCATTGAGGTACCTTGAGCAGGGTCGACACGATGAGGGCATTGCATTGCTCGAAGCAGTCGCCGCGGCTGCGCCGCAGCTGAGTGCACCGCGCATCGATCTCGGTATTGCCTATCATCGTGCGGGTAGCCTCGACGCGGCCGAAAGCAACTTGGTACTCGCAATCCAGTCGAACCCGGACCAACCTGTTGCACACAATGAACTGGGTATCGTCTATCGCAAGACCGGGCGTTTTGCGCAGGCGCGAGAGAGTTACGAAGCTGCGCTCGAGATCTACCCTGGATTCCATTTCGCGCGTCGCAACCTGGCAATACTCTGCGACCTGTACCTCGCGGACCTCAACTGCGCGCTCGAAAACTACGAGGCGTATATGACCACAGTCCCGAGTGACGACGAAGCTTCGATGTGGATATCCGACATCCGCTATCGATTGGGGCAATAGGAGGCAGCATGTCGAGATTACTGTTACTCAGCGTGGCACTGCTTTTCGCAAGTCCTCCTGGGTTCGGCGAAGAACCCGCGAAGGAGGCAGAAGATCAGGCGCAGGCAACGGAGGAAAACGGCGACGGCATCGAGCGACCGAAGACGATGTCGGGCATGTCGATTCTCGGCAACGAGGAAGCGCCCAAATCACTTGTCATCATCCCCTGGAAATCCTCCCAACTCGGCGACGATATCAGCTTGTCTGACACGCTCGATGATCGTGCGCAGCCCGTGGACAAGGAAGTCTTCCTGCGTGAACTGAATTTCTACGAGATTCGCGCCGGCAAACAGGTGGAATAGCCTCGAGGGCAGGCGGTGTCTGCGCTGCATCGTTTTGCCCTGCAGTGTGAGCCACATCATAAATTACGGGTCGCAAGCCGACATAACCCGTGAACGTGCGCTACGTCACATTCACGACGGTCATCGAAATCTATTCTTGGGCCTGTGCTGGGACGATCCAGGACATTTTTTCAATTGAGGGTTTGGCAATGGACTTTTTCTATTCGATTGTAGGGTTCTTCTCATCGGGTGGTGTGTTCATGTATCCGATACTGCTGGTATTCGCCATCGGCGTCGCGATTGCAGTTGAACGGTACGTCACGCTTTCGGTGGTGACGAACAAAAACCAGGTGGTATGGGACAAGGTGCAACCGTTGCTCGCAGACGGCGAGTTCGACGAAGCACGTGAAATGACGAGCGCCGACGAGTCCACGATCTCCCAGGTACTCAACATGGGTTTGTCGTTGCAAGGTGCGGTTCGTCGTCGTGAAGACATTGAGATCGCGATGGAGGAAAGCATGATGGAGATCGTGCCGCGTCTCGAGAAACGCACACCTTACGTTGCGCTGGCGTCGAGTATCGCCACGCTGCTCGGCCTGTTGGGCACCATCATGGGTCTGATTCAGGCATTCACGGCGGTCGCCAACGCGAACCCGGCGGAGAAGGCTGACCTGCTTTCCGCCAGTATCTCGGTTGCGATGAATACGACGGCATTCGGCCTCATGGTTGCCATTCCGTTGCTTGTCATACATGCGGTGCTGACCAGCAAGACCGGTGACATTATCGACAGCCTCGAAATGGCCACGGTCAAGGCCTTGAACGTATTCTCGAGACGGGCAAAACGGGCAGTAGAGGCCTAGCCGGCATGGCAAGGAGGCATCACTACACACGGCGATCCAAGGGGCCCGCCCACGAGATCGACGTCACCACCTTTTTGAATCTTATGGTGGTGCTCGTGCCGTTCCTGTTGATTACGGCCGTGTTTTCGAGGCTGACGATCGTCGAACTTAACCTGCCCAGCGCGGCGGGCGGAGCGGCAAACAGCGAAGAACCGTTTCGCGTCGAGGTCATCGTCCGCGAAACCGGTATAGAGATCACCAATGGCACGGCGACGATCGCGTCTATTCCCAAGAAGGACGATGAGTTCGACCTCCAGACCCTGTCGGATTTCATCGTTGCACTGAAGCAGGAGTACCCCGATCACGATTCTGCGTCCGTGTTGATGGAGGCCCAAATTCCTTACGATTACCTGATTCGGGTGATGGATATCGTTAGAAGCATCGAATTGCCGTCAGACAGTGAGAACGAGGGCGAGGAGGAGTTCGAACTCTACGCTCTGTTTTCCGAAATATCGGTGGGGGATGCGCCATGAGAAATTCACGCAGGATCAAACGCATGTCGCGCAATCGCGGCAAGATCGCGAAAATGAACCTGACGTCGCTAATGGACGTCTTTACGATCCTCGTGTTCTTCCTGCTGGTCAACTCCGGATCTGTCGAGATTCTTGACTCGCCGAAGGAAGTAATTTTGCCCGAATCCCGCGTCGAAACGAAACCACGCGAGACCGTAGTGATATTTGTCAGCAAGGAGCAGGTGCTGGTTCAGGGCGAGGCAGTCGCGCTCGTGGAAGACATTCTGAATGGCGTGCCCGAAGCTGTGGACCCGATTACCTGGAGACTTGCGGAACTGAAAGAGAGTGTCGTCGGGCCGAGCACGCTCGCTGTAGCCGGTAGCCAGGAGGTTACGATCCTGGCGGACAGGTCCGTCCCATTTACCGTGATCAGGCAGATCATGTCGACGTGCACTGGTGAAGGGTATGAGAATGTATCCCTGGCGGTTATTCAGAAAGCGTCGCAGGTAGCGTCGAGATAACACCGCATGGACGAAAGTGGTGCAGTAAGGTTGGAACACCCTGAAGAGGAGCAATCGCTTCGAGACGATATCGGGCGAGCCGAGCTGGTGCTCGACGAGTTCGAAGGAGAGTTGCGCGAGATCGACCGGGTGCGCGATGAGCAGACGGGCAAGCGCCACCAGTACGATCTTTTGTTGCAGGCTTGCAATTCACTCGAAGAACTGGACGACCTCGGCGCGGCACATTTGTTTTGGGACGAACAGGACGGCGGTCCGACCCGGAACGAGAGGCTGGAATATGCTCGTCGCAACATAGACGCTTTCGGTGACGAAATTCTTCACCTCGAGGAGCAGCGCGGGCTGGTCATCGAGAAGATCGGTGATCAGAACCTGGTCCTCGACCGGCTGCACTACGAGCTGCGCGAGGTAATGGAGCTCGAAGAAAGTCGCCAGGCCGAGTGGGTCGTCGAAAGAGACGAAGACGAACGGCCCTACCGGGCAGCTATCATGCCGTGGACGCGGGGCGCGGAAGAAGACCAGCGGTTCCGAGTCAACGTGCTCGCATCTCTGTTTGTGGCGCTTGCCTTAGGCTGGCTCATCAGCACCATTGCATTGCCCATACCCGAACGCTCGAAGCTAACGGAAGTTCCGGAACGTATCGCGAAACTCGTACGGAAAGAGATGCTTCCGCCACCAGAGCCAGAGCCCGTCGACATACCGTTGCCGGACGAAGATATCCCCGAACCGGAACTCGCCGAAGAGACCCCGCCCGAAGAGACTCCGGAGGCAATCGAACAACCGCTGGTCGCGGAAGCCGCGCCGGAGGACACCAAAGAGAAGGTCAAGTCGAAGGGCATCCTGGCCTTTCGCGACAGCTTCGCCACGCGCGCCAATCTCAATACGACAGCACGCCTCGGATCCCAGGCAAGGCTTAGCAGCGCGGGCGAGGACTCGGTTGGACGCCCGGAGCGCATGATGGTCACAACGACGGCGCCAGGGTCGAGCGGCGGCATCAACCTCGCCAGCATCAGTCGCGACGTCGGTGGCGGTGGTCAGGGCATCGACGGCGTCCAGGTAAGCCGTGTCGCAAGTTCGATCGGCGGAGCCGAGGGGCCGGACCGGCCGCTCAGCGCCGGCATATTTGCGGGACGTACCGACGAAGAGATACAGATCGTATTCGATCGCTACAAAGCGGCACTGTACCGACTTTACAATCGCGAACTGCGCAAGGACCCGACTCTCAGAGGACAGCTGGTACTGCGCCTGACAATCGAACCGGACGGTACCGTTTCGCTCTGTCAGCTGCAATCGTCCGACATGGACGCGCCTGCTCTGGCACAGCAGGTCGTCGATCGCGTCAGTGCCTTCGACTTTGGTGCCAAAGAAGACATTGTTGCCATAACGATTATCTACCCGATCGATTTCCTGCCCGCCGTCTGATTCGGCTCATCGTTTGACATAAGTCCCGATTCGCCCGGACCGTGCGTACACCTCAGTCAAAGGTGTGATTTGCGGCAATCAATCGTTACATAACAACCGTCGGGAGACCGCGACTGTAATGGCTTTCAGCCTTGTCTAAAGCCGCGGCCGCGAATTTCAATCGCAATTCCGATGCGGTGCTGATCATGTGATGCAGTTCAACATTTGAGCACAGGCGTTAGGCCATAGTTTCGGTCTGGACGAAGGCAAAGCCACTGAAAGGTGGCGACGCAAAGTCACCGGCCTACCGGGTTATCAGGCCCTACGGCAGCGGGACTGCTCGACGATCGCAGTTAAATCGGGCCGTTCTAACTGGTGAGGATAAGCGCACACGGATAGTTAGCGACTGACCATGGCCCAATTGAACATATCTGCGCGAGCCTCTGGCAGAAAAGGCTCGATCGCGGCACGTTTGAAAATCGTGCGGCAGGCTGTCAGTCTGATGGCCCTGGTCACCTTTCTGTGGTCGACCGAAGTCGTGGCACAGGCTGTGCCGCCAAACTGCCCGAGCAATTTGCCGACGGCAGACATCATCAATCATGATTTTACGGTCAGCTTCTGCGAACTGTGCGGTGTTGGTACTGTGCGCCTGGTTATCGAGAATCCCTACCGCCGCTCTGACGATGCCGATTTCTCAGACATCGTCATTACAGAAAACCTCGCGAACTCCGGACTGACCTACGTACCGGGTACGACGCGGTTTACTGCTAGCAACGCGGCGCCACCGCCAGTGGTCCAGCCGGTCGTGAGCGGACCGAATGGGTCCATACTGACCTGGACGTTGAGCAACCAGTTCGTTCTCGAGGCAAGACCGAATGGCGGAGGAGGCAACCAGCGCTCGCTGACCCTCGAGTTTGACGTCCGTCGAGCTGCGGCCGTTGGCGAAGAAGGACTGGTGCTTGCCGACCGCACGATCGAAGGCGCGATCGAGTTTACGCCCAGCTGTGACACGAACTACCGCCACACGAGCACGACGGGCCCGGGCCTGCTGCCGTTGAACGAACCCGAGCCGCAGATCATCAAGACAGGTCGCAACCTCGATGCCGGCCAGGGACCAGGCAGTTACTCCGATCCGGTTTACGGGCACGAGAACGACAACGCCATCTGGCGCATCGAAGTGCGAAACAACGGCGATGCCGATCTGCAGGACCTGTTGTTCAGCGACATGATCCAGCCCGGCAACTTCGAGATCGACTACGTGTGCGATAACGAAGCCGATGCAACCTCGGTGGCGAGCGGCGGTGGCGCGGGGAACTGTCGTGCGGTCGGCGGTGTAACGGATCTGCCGGACATTTCCGTAGAGCAGCTGTTCGGCGGTGCACCCGGGACGTATATCGTGGCGCCAGCTGGTGGCAGCGGCTTCTACTATCTGGCTGGTCGCATCACGGATTCGTGCGTCGATCGCGTGAATTCCGTATTCGACGTCGAATGGGGTTGCGAGGTACAGCCGCCGCCCGGTGGAATCGCCGCCACCTCGACGGGGCTGACAGCCCAGGATGATGCACTGCTCAGCACGCTGTCCGTTGTAAACTCACTTGACGTCGACGTTTTCCTGACCGGGACCAACACCTCGCAGCCGATGGGCAGCAAAGGCACGGTCGCGATACGGATCACCAACAACACCGGCGGTACGATCAAGGGTGGTGTCAACGGGCTCAGGCTCCGCGACCTGCTACCACCGGAGTACGTTATCGATCCGACTTTCGATCCGACGGTCGTGATTTCGCCCGCGTACGGTAACGCCTATCCGGGCATGCTCGACACCGTCGAGTGGACCAATCCGGAACCGCAGACCTATCCGCTCACCACTAACGATCCGGCGTTGCCACTTCGCAACACGACGCTCGACTTTCTCGTCACGAGCAGCACCGTGCACCCTGATTTTACAGACCAGTTCAACATGTTGCGCCACGGTGATGTGCTGACAGTCAGATTCCGCACCGTGCTGATCGATCCGCAGTACTACGACCTCGAAGCGTACCTGGACGTGCGCCAGGAAGAGCCGGACAGCGACCCGCCGGGCACGGACCCGACAGAGACCTTCGCGATCGACAACCAGCTGGAGATCTGGTTCGAAGAGTTCTGCACGAACAATGAGCACTACCTGCTGTTCAATGACAACGACACCGCGGAGCCCGAAGATATCGATGTCGACATCACGGGCAGCGAGCTCGTATTCATCCTGACCAACACCGACGTCCTGCGGCTCACGGCGGAACTCCGCAACCGGGGCGGGCACGACGCAGACGACTACTTCGCCTATGTCACATTCGGTGAAGCGATGGAGGTGCAGACGGCACCGTCGAGCTGCACGGAGACATCGAATCCGCCGGCGATGCCGGTATGGCAGACACCAGTCGGCCTCCCTCCAACCGCGACCGTCTATCTGTGCGATGTCGGCGTCATTCGCGCAGGGCACAGGCGCAGGCTCAACTTCGACGTCGTCAAAAATCAGGACCTGAATGCGGACGACGACCTGACGTTCCGCGTCGATGCCATCGGCGAGATCACGTTGAGCGACGGTACGCCGCTGTGGTTCCCGGCGCCGACACAGCGCAGTGACGGCATTACCGACCGCGCCAACAATTACTCGATCGATGCGATCCGCGCCCGCGTCGTCGGCTACAACCTGTTGAAGAGCCAGCTCGGGGTCTGTACGGAGAACAACCCGCCGCCGGGCAGCCCGGATTCCGAGATCCAGATCGGCGAGGAATGCGAGTTCCACATCGAGTCCGGCGGCTGGTTCGGCTTCCAGACACCCGGATTCACATACATCGCGGTGCAGGACATCCAGGTCGTCGACGAGATTCCGGACGGCCAGGGCTACATCTCATCGACCGACCCATTCGCGCCAGGGGCGAGTACCAACGCGGTTCTGGGCGTGAGCCTGAACCCACCGCCGTTAGCGCTCTCGGAAGACTTTTTCGACTGGACTTTCAACACAGTGGTGCCGGCAGAACGCATCACCGAAAAAGACCACTGGTTCCGGGTCAATACGACGACGCGCCTGCTGAACGATCCGATTGACGTCAGCGCTGCGCCGAACCTGCACGCCAACATCAGTCGTAACATCCTGACATCGACCTTCGAAGCCGTGTTCTACAATCCGCTCACGGACCTCGAGGAGATCTACACGCTCGGACCGTCGACGGTCGGCTTCCCGCCCGAATTCCGTCGCAGTGTGGACCTCACCGTTACCGAGCCACGCCTGATCGTCGACAAGGAAGTCTGTAACGAGATGATTTACGGGGTCGGCCCGGCGTGTAGCAACTTTGTGGCGCTCGCTGACGACGGTGACGCCTTTGACACCTATATTTTCCGGATCACGGTCGCCAACGAAGCGGCTGCCGGCGGTGTTACCCGCGCGCCGGCTTACGACGTAACGGTTACCAGCGACAACGACCCGACCGACCTGAACTTCGTCGACCCGCTGGAGACGGATGGTCTCGACAACGACGGTAACGCGGAAATCGATGAGGCCGCTGGCGAGGGCCAGATCGTTCCCGACAATACGGTATTGAACGGCAGTCCCGCGCAGATCATCGCTGCATACGATCACAGTGATGCGTTGCTGCGTATCGACGCCGGCGACAGCGTCACACTTTACTACCGTGTCGATCCGTTCGACGACGTTGCGCCGTTGCAGCGTCTGACCAATACCGCGTTCGCGACCTACGATAGCCTCGAAGGAGCCTCCGGCAACCAGACCGATCCGCTGGGCTCCAATGGCGAAATCGGCGGCGCGAGACAGTATGTATCGGAGTCCGCGGACGCAACCATTCAAATCATTCCGGTCGAGGTTCAGCCGAAGCAGATTCTGCAGCTGTCGAACACGCTGCTGGTCGCGCCCGCGACACCACAGCCCGTTTCAATTGGCGAAGAGATCGAGTTCGAGCTGCGCACGCTGATACCGGTCGCGCAGCTGCGCAGTTTTGTGATCCGTGACGAATTACCTGCCGGCATGCGCTGCATCGAAGCGCCGGACGTCAATCTCGACGCCGCACCATACGATGCCGCGGGCTTCGTGCCTGGCGGCACCTTTACGCCGACGTGTACCGCGACAGAAGTGATCTGGGATTTCGGCAACCAGACAGTAACGCAGTCGCCACGCGCAGATCGCCGTTTCGATTTCGGCATACAGTTCATAGCGCGCATTGATAACGTCATCGCGAACCAGGACGGCCTTGTTATCGGTAATGGTGGTGCGTACACGGTCACCAACGTTACCTACGTCGACGAGGCGTTCAACCCGGTCGTGATCGATTTCGAAGCGGCCGAGGTCGTGGTGGCCGAACCTGTCATCGACCTGCTGAAAGAGTTTGCAGTCGAGACGGCGGACGCGACCGACCAGCTGACGGTCACAGTAACGGCCACGAACAATGGTACTGCGACCGCGCACAACCCGCGCGTACTCGACGACCTCACCGGAACCGATCTTAGCTATGTCGGTAACGTCGGCGGCACGAACCCCCCGCCGAACGTCGACACCACAACGTACGGTGCGGACAGCCCGATGTTCAGCTGGGACCCGGGATTCGCGATTGCAGTCGGCGAGCAGGTCAGCTTCACCTTCGTCGTTCAGGTCGGTGATTCGGTCGAGCCGCTGCAGGTTCTCGCAAATACGATACAGGCCGACTGGACATCGTTGCCGGGGCAGGATACGGCGCTGAATTCGGCGGGGCTTATCGGCGTGGACGGCGACGTGGACGGCATGCGAATTGGCGCCCTGCCGAATGCCGCGGATCCGCTCAACGACTACGAAGCTGAGGCCAGCGATTCGGTCTACGTGCCGCCGCTCGTGATCGCGAAGACCGACCTCGACACGGCACTGCCGCCCGAAATCGGTGCGCACAAGTCCTTCCAGGTGCAGATCGATCTGCCGGAGGGCGTCAGTAACGGCGTGTTGCTGAACGATGATCTCGCGTTCGGCGCAGTCAGCTATGTGCTTTCCGACAACGCGGACTTCGACGTCACCTACGAATTCGTCGGCATCTCCAGCATCAATGGGCAGGCGCCCGCGGAAGCTGCGTTTACGGCGGTACCTGCGGATGGCGCCAGCGGCACTGCCGTCTGGGATATCGGCTCGGTCGTCACCGAGACGGAAGATGACTCGGTTACGCAGGACATCAGCCCTTACATCCGCGCCAATTACTTCGCGCGTATCAACAATGACCTCGTTACCAATGTCGGCAGTACATTGCAGAACTCGGCGACGGTCTACTTTACCAACGGCGATGACGGCAGCCAGGCGTCCGCCAACGTTACAACCGCGGCGATCCTGGCGACTGAACCCGCCCTCACTACGACGAAGGCGATCAGCAACGTAACGCCGGGCAAGGCGGCGGGCGATCCGATCGCGCTTGGCGACATCGTGCAGTACGTCCTGACCATACCCAATATCGGCAACGCGATCGCACACGACGTCAATATCGTAGACACGCTGCCGCCGGAACTGACGTTCTACGGCGGCTACACGCCGATCGCCCAGATCAACGGAATCGATGTCGCGGGCTTCGTTGGCATTCCGACCGGCAGCCCGAACGGCCCGCTCGTCTGGGGCGCCGGCAACAATGACGGTAGCCTCGACGTCGCAGCCGGCGACACGCTGGAAGTCACGTACCAGGTCGAACTCACAGCGCCTGCTGACGAAAACATCGCGCTCACCAATATCATCTGGGTGGATTGGACATCGCTGAATGACGTCAGCGTGTACGAGCGCACGGGTGACGGTTGTCCGAACATCACGGCGCCTGACGACTATTGTTACGGACCGGCATCGGCCGACGGTACTCCGTACCCGGTCGGCCCGGCCGATGCACTGACCAAGGCGAATACTCAGGCGACGGCAACCATCGGTGAGGAGTTCAGCTACCGGATTACGGTTCCGACCACGCCGCATCCGCTGCCGCTCTACGATGTGCGCATCATCGACGACCTCGGCGCATCCGCGGCCGACCTGAGCTACGTCAGCGTAACCAGGGTCTCGGGCTCCGGGCCGTGGACGCCGGTAAACACGGGAACGGCAACAAATCTGCTGATCGAGGACACGACGACCGGCATCGACATACCGATTGGCGAGCAGATCGTGCTCGACATCACTGTGCGTCTCGACGACACGCCAACCAACGTCAGGGGACTGACGTTCACGAATACGGCCACGTATACATACAATCGCCTCGACGACAGTCCGGCGACGATATTGCCGGGTGCGCCGGGCACATCGCAGCCGATGACGATCGTTGAACCGGACGAGCTCACGCTCGAGAAATCGGGGCCGCCGCAGATGCAAATCGGCGTGCCCGCGGCGTTCACGCTCAACGTCCACAACATCGGCGATTCGCCCGCCTACAACCTGACGATCTATGACGTCCTGCCCAACCAGGTGGACGGTGGCACCTGTGACGTTGCGCCGTCGCAGTTCACCGCACAGGTGTTCGAGGCGGACGGTGTGACCGCAGTCTCGCCCGTGCTTGTCGAAGGCACCGACTACAGTGCCACGTTCCTCGGCGACCCTGACTGCAACCTGACAATTACGCTGCTGAACAGCGCCGCCGCGATAGGCGCCGATCAACGCCTGCTCGTGACGTACCAGACCGCCCTGGACGCCGACAGTCAACAGGGCGCCAATTTGACGAACATTGCCGGCGCCACCGAGTGGTTCAGCATCGACGTGTCCAATCCCGCGGCGCTCAATTACGCGCGCAGCTATTCACGTGTCGTCACGGACGGCACGGTGAACACGCTCGACCATGAGGACGCACACACTGTCGTCGTCTTCAGCCCGATACTCATCTTCGAGAAGTACGCGCTAAACGTCACGAGCGGCGAAGACCCGGCAACCGTGGCCACGCCCGGAGACACGATTCGTTACGGCCTGCGCGTCGAGAACGCCAGCGACACGCCGCTCGACGGTTTCAGCATCGTCGACGAACTCGACAGTCTCAATGCGATGCCGTCGTTCCAGCCGGGAACGCTGAACGTCATCACGTTGCCCGCCGGTGCCGACGACTCCAATACGGATCCGAACGGCGGCACCGCCGGCACCGGCCTGCTCGATATCCGCGACCTCACTCTCGGCGGCCTCGGCGACAGCCTGCTAATCGAGTTCGAGGTCGTGCTCGCGCCGGTCATCACGAACGGCAACTACGTGATGAACCAGTCGCAGGCCCTTTTCGCGGGCTTCCCGGTCGCGATCAGTGATGACCCGAACATCAACGGTCCTGCCGACCCGAACGTCGCCGGCGACGAGGACCCGACGCGGATACTGATTCAGTCGGCGCCGGCATTCGACATCGACAAGATCTCGACCTACATGACCGGTGACCCCAACGTGTTACTCGCGGGCGAAACGCTGCGCTACACGATCACCGTACAGAACATCGGCACGGACAACGCAGTCGATGTCGAGATCGTCGACCAGATCCCGGCCAACACGACCTATGTTGCGGGCAGCACTACGCTGAACGGCAACGCGCTCGCCGACAACAATGCGGGCACGTCGCCGCTGACCGATGGCATCCTGATCAACGCTCCGCAGGACCCGGCGCCCGGCGTGATGAACGCCGGTGTCGCCGACAACGTCGCGACGATCATCTTCGATGTGGTCGTGTACCCCGACGTCCCTGACGGCACCGTCATTTCGAACCAGGCTTTCCTGAGCTCACCGCCGTACGGCATCGCGGATCAGCCCTCGGATGATCCCCGCACTGCTTTGCCTGATGACCCGACGCAGGATGTCGTCGGTAACTTCCCGCTTCTGTTCGCGCCGAAGTCCGCCGCACTGCAGATTGATGCGGGATCGCCGGGCATCGTCGATCCGGGTGACACGCTGCGTTACACGATCCAGATCTATAACAACGGTCCCGTGGCAGCGACAATTGTGCGGCTCGCGGATCTCGTTCCCAATGACGTTACCTATGTTGCGGACTCGACGACCCTGAACGGAGAGCCGGTCGGACAACCCGATGCCGGTGTGTTCCCGCTCGTGAACCGTATCGACGTCAGCTCCGCTGACCTGACGCCGCCGTTGCCGGGCGCGGCCGAGGGCGTGCTTTCGCCGGGCGAATCTGCAGTCGTACAGTTCGACATGCAGGTCAACCCCGGCGTTCCGACAGGCACGCTGATCACCAATCAGGCGCTCGTTTACAGCGCCGAGCTGCCGAATCTGTTGACGGATGGGGACGGCAATCCGGCAACGGGTCCCGAGCCCACCGTAGTCGTGGTCGGTGATGCACAACAGCTTTCGATCGCCAAGGACGTCGCCGTCGTCGGTGGCGGTCCTGCAATTGCCGGCGCGACACTCGAATACACGGTATCGGTGCGCAACGTCGGCGCAGTGCCCGCGCTGTATGCAACGATTACCGACGATCTCGATGCCGACAATCCGGGCTACCTGACTTACGTCGATCAGTCCGCGATGATGAATGGCCTGTCGGCTGGCGTAAGCTTTGCCGGCACGACGATTACTGCCGACTATTTTGGTCAGTACGGGGCACTGGATCCCGGCCAGGCCATCATCGTGCGATTCCGCGCGGTTATCGATCCGAACCTGCTCGATGGCACGCCGGTCAGCAACACCGCGCAGGTGACGTGGAATGATCCGATACAAACGGCATCGGCAACCGCGATTATCGACGTGGGCGGCGTCCCGGGTGCCGGCATTCTGAGCGGCGCCGTATGGCACGATTCGGATTACACGAACACATTCCAGATCGGTGAGCGGCCGCTCGACGGCTGGTCCGTGACTCTGCTGCGCGACGGCCAGCCGATTCGCTCGATGCTCAGCGACGTGGACGGCCTGTATGTGATGACAGGTGTGCCACCCAATTACCTCAGCGGCCAGCAATACTCACTGCAGTTCAGTGCGCCCGGAGCTGGCTCGAGGACAGCGTTGCTCGGTCAGACCGACTCCGACTTTACTGATGGTTTGCAGCGGATCGACGAGATTGTCGTGCAGGGTGGCAGCAATCTGCGCGATCTTAATTTGCCGATCGATCCAAACGGCGTCGTTTACGATTCTGTCGCGCGCTCGCCGATTGCGGGCGCGGTCCTGACGCTGGTCGATCCGCGCAATGGGGTTGGTGTTCCGTCAGGCTGCTTCGACGATCCGCGTCAACAAGGCCAGGTCACGCTCGCAGACGGCTACTACAAGTTCGATATGAACTTCTCGGATCCCGTCTGCTCGAGCGGTGGTGCCTACGCAATCCAGATCGCGCCGCCGAACAGCAATTACGTCTCGGGCGTGTCCGCATTGATCCCCCCGACCTCAGACGTGTCCGGCGCCCCGTTCGATGTGCCGGCATGTCCGGGCTCCATAGACGACGCATTGCCTGGCACGGCACAACACTGCGAAGTCCAGGTATCGGAGTTCGCGCCGCCGACCACTGTACCGGCGCGGAGCGCGGGCACGGTTTATCACACCCTGCTAAGGCTGGATAACAGCCGCCTGCCAGGCTCCGGTCAGCTGTTCAACAACCACCTACCGCTAGATCCGCGGCTCGGTGGCGCGGTGGCGGTGACCAAGTCGACGCCGCTGATCAATGTCACGCGCGGCCAGATGGTGCCGTACACGATCACGGTCAGTAACTCCTTTGGCGTCGACCTGCAAGATGTTGTCGTCGTGGATCGCTTCCCGGCCGGCTTCCGTTATGTAGAAGGCTCCGCGCGATTCGACGATGTCAGGACCGAGCCAGTAATCAACGGGCGTGAGCTGCTCTGGTCTGGCCTGACGCTCGCCACGGATGGCAAGCACACGATCAGGCTGTTGCTCGCAGCGGGCGCCGGCGTTAGTGAAGGCGAATTCACCAACCGCGTGCAGGCCGTCAACGCGCTGACCGGCGGGATCATGTCCGAGGAAGCGTCGGCGACCGTACGTATCGTTCCGGACCCGACCTTCGACTGCACCGACGTAACCGGCAAGGTATTCGATGACACCAATCGAAACAGCTACCAGGACAACGACGAGACCGGGCTGCCGGGCGTCAGGGTTGTAACGGCGCGGGGGCTGGCCGCCAAGACCGACAGTTACGGTCGCTACCACATCACTTGCGCGATAACGCCATACGAAAGCCGCGGCAGCAACTTCGTGCTGAAGCTCGACGACAGGACACTGCCCAGCGGATTCCGCGTATCGACCAGGCCTGTACAGGTGCAGCGTGCGACACGTGGTAAAGCGCTGCGCCTCAATTTCGGTGCATCGATTCATCGCGTCGTAGGCCTCGATCTCGCGGATGCCGTATTCGAGCCGGGCACCGTGGAAATACGGAGTCAGTGGCTGTCGAGGGTTGACCTGCTGCTCGAGGAACTACAGAAGGCGCCATCGGTGCTGCGACTGTCGTACGTCGCCGATGTGGAGGATGAAACGCTCGTCAATCGGCGTCTGAACACGCTCAAGGACGAGATCATGACGGCCTGGCGGGACATGGACGCTGGCTATGAGCTCGTCATCGAACCTGAAGTTTTCTGGCGCCTAGGGGCTCCGCCGGAAAAGAGCAAGGGGGCGGGCCAATGAACGCCGTGATGAAGCTGAGCTATCTGTTGATCTGGGTAGCAATACTCGCCACGTTCCCGGCGTATGCCGCAAATGTCGACGAAGTGCCGCTGGGTGAGGCCGTCGAACGGCACATGACGGACGACGGGCCGCTGATGAAATGGGTACAGAACCCGGACGATACCGAAACGGAACAGGGCGACACGCTCGAAACGCGCGAGACGCTCGAGGACGCACTCGAGACCGTCAAGCTCAGCGGACTTGTGCCGCCAATCCACTTCGAAACCGGCGTCGCGAAGATCCCGCAGTCCACTGTCGAGTCGCTCGGCGACATACTCGGACGCATGCAGGATCGCATCAACGTGCGCCTGCACCTGATAGGTCACGCTGACAACCGGCCGTTGTCTCCGCGGCTGCAGGCGATCTATGGTGACAACGGCGGATTGTCACGCGAGCGTGCCGGCCAGGTCGCGGAGCATTTCCAGACCTCGCTGGCGCTGCCGCCCGAAGCGATCTCCTACGAGTGGGCCGGGGACACGGACCCTGTGGCTTCAAATCTGACCGACGAAGGCCGTGCGCTGAACCGCCGCGTCGAGGTCGAAGTCTGGTACGACGAAGTCAGGGAGAAGGTGGCGCTGGAAGAGTTCCTCGTTCCGCACGAGATCACGCGAGTAAAAGTCTGTCGCATGGAGACCGTATGCAAACTGCGCTACGTTGAAGGCCATTCGAAGCGCGCGCGCGTGCAAAACCTGATCGCACCGCTCAGGTTCGGCGAGGAATCCATCGATGTCAGTGCTAACTTCATGGAACAGGTCCGGCAGAGTCTCCGGAATCTCGGCGACAAGCAGAATGTCGTGGTCAAATTCGTGGGGCACACGGACGATGTGCCGCTTGCAGGACGGACCGAGCGGATCTACGGTACCCATGTCGGGCTCTCGAAAGCGCGTGCACGACGTGTCGCACTTGCGATTCAGGACGGTCTGGATCTGCCGACTGCAGTCATAGAAAGTGACGGACAAGGTTCTTCGAGGCCGCTCGCCTCGAACCAGACCGCGCAGGGGCGGGCTCTGAACCGCCGTGTCGAGGTCGAGTTCTGGTACG
>DAOWGY010000085.1 GCA_030641695.1 Gammaproteobacteria bacterium | reverse complement strand
AGGCGAATGTGCGGAACTTCAAACAATCATTAGTGAAAGGAATCTCACAGGAGAAGTGGACGGGTTGCTTTTCGACCTCGGCGTCTCCTCACCACAATTGGACGAAGCAAGCCGCGGCTTCAGCTTCCTCCGCGACGGCCCTCTCGACATGCGAATGGACCCGGAGTCAGGAGTCAGCGCCGCCGAGTGGCTCGCGACAGTGGATGAGAAATCGTTGACACATGTACTGAGCACCTTCGGTGAGGAAAGAATGGCGCGACGCATTGCACGCGCCGTGCTGGCGGCGCGCGTGAATGCGCCAATCACCAGGACCCGTCAGTTGGCCGAGATAGTAGCCTCGGTTATTCCCACGCGCGGTCAGAAAAAACACCCGGCGACGAAAACGTTCCAGGCGATACGAATTTTCATCAACGGCGAGCTGGATCAACTCGAGGCGGCACTCGATCAAAGCATCGAGGTGCTTCGCAAGCACGGACGCCTCTGCGTCATCAGTTTTCACTCGCTCGAGGATCGTATCGTCAAGCGCTTCATGCGGGATGCGTCGCGTGAGCCCGAGCAGTATCGCGGTATGCCGTCGATACCGGAGGAGTTTCGGCCGCCGCTCAAGGTCGTCGGCAAGCTCCACCTGGCAGCGGCTGACGAGATTGCCGTCAACGTACGCGCACGTAGCGCGCGCCTGCGCGTAGCGGAGCGAACCTGATGCGCTTCGACAGCAAAAGTCAGCCAGCGGCACTCGTGCTGGTGTTCGCCGCGGTCTGCGTAATGAGCGCGATGGCGCTCGTCTACACCAAGCATGAGGCACGCAAGTTGTTCGTCGAACTCGAGACGCTGACTCACGAGCGCGACGAGCTGAACATCGAATGGGGTCAGTTGCAGATCGAACAAAGCACCTGGGCAACGCACGCGCGGATCGAGCAGGTGGCAGCGGATCGACTGTCGCTCGTGCGACCGCAAGCTACCGAAATATTCGTCATTGAACGTCAATGAAACGCGGCGCCGAAACAAAAAACCAGACGGCGAAACGTTTCGTCGGCAGGGTGACGCTGATATTGGTATTTTTCGCATTGCTTGCAACCGCACTGCTTGCGCGCGCAGTGCAACTACAGGTCCTGAATAAGGAGTTTCTGAACCAGCAGGCAGACACCCGCCATTTGCGCAGGGAAAAAATCTCAGCGCATCGGGGCACTATCACGGATCGTAACGGCGAACCGCTGGCGATCAGCACACCGGTTGACAGCGTGTGGGCCAACCCCAGGGAACTCGCACCCGCTGTCGACAGCGTGCCGAAACTGGCTCGCATCCTGAATCTCGACGCGCAACTCCTGATCCGGCGAATCACGCGCAGCATGGACAAGGAGTTTCTATATGTGAAACGGCACCTCAGTCCTGATCAGGCGGCCGACGTCATGGCGCTCAAACTGCCCGGCATTAACGTGCAGCGCGAGTACCGGCGCTACTACCCGGCGGGCGAAGTCACGGGTCACCTGGTCGGATTCACCAATATCGACGATGAAGGTCAGGAAGGCCTCGAACTCGCGTTCAACCACTGGCTTGCTGGCGAGTCCGGCGCGAAACGAGTGCTGAAAGACCGCCTCGGGCGCTCGGTCGAAAACGTTGAAAGCATTCGTCCCGCCAGGCAGGGCAAAGATCTGCGGACGAGCATCGACCTGCGCATCCAGTACCTGGCGTATCGCACGCTGAAAGCCGCGATTCAGTCGTACAACGCGGAATCGGGCTCCATCGTCGTGCTCGATGTGCAAACCGGCGAAGTACTCGCAATGGTCAATCAGCCGACCTACAACCCGAACGATCGCTCACAGTACTCCGCCGAGCGCTATCGCAATCGCGCGATAACGGACATCTTCGAACCAGGCTCGAGTATCAAACCACTGATTATCGCTGCCGCTCTCGAAAGCGGCGATTTTCGTCCCAGCAGTATTATCGATACGGCGCCCGGATACGTCACCGTCGGCGCGAAGCGTATCGAGGACAGCCGCAACCTCGGCCGCGTGAGCCTGACAACTATCCTGGCACGCTCATCGAACGTCGGTGTGACCAAGCTCGCGATGTTGCTGCAACCGGATCAACTGTGGCAGACGATGACTCGTTTCGGGCTGGGCTCGCTGACGTCGAGTGGATTCCCGGGTGAGTCCGCGGGTCTGCTCACTCACTACAACCACTGGCAGCCTATAAGCCAGGCGACGCTGGCTTATGGCTACGGCGTTTCAGTCACTCCGCTGCAACTGACACAGGCGTATGCGGCGCTGGGTAGCGGTGGACGCATGTTCCCTGTGTCGCTGATGGCGCTGGAACAATCGAACGATGGTGAACAGGTGATCGCGCCAGACACGGCAACCGCTGTGCGACGGATGCTCGAGGAGGTCGTGCGGCCGGGTGGCACGGGCACCAAGGCAGCCGTTACCGGCTATCGTATTGCCGGAAAAACCGGCACCGCCTGGAAGTTCGCAGCCGGCGGCTACTCCGAGGACAAATACATCTCGATCTTTGCGGGGCTTGCGCCCGCCAGCGATCCGCGACTTGCGGCCGTGGTTGTTATCGATGAGCCAAGTGGAGAACTCTATTACGGCAGCGACGTCGCTGCTCCTGTGTTCGCGGATGTGATGTCCGAATCGTTGCGCCTGCTCGCTGTGCCGCCCGATGCGCTGCCAGCGCGCGATCCCGGCAGCGTCATGCAGGCAATGAGTCGATGAGCATGCCGGCAGAAAAGCTCACCTCATCGATGACCCTGGCCAAACTGCTACAAGGCATCGCGGATGCGCCCGACATCGCGATCAACGGCATCGCGAGCGACACACGCGAACTCGCCGCGGGCTATCTGTTTCTCGCCTGCAGTGGTATCAGCAGCCACGGACTCGATCACGTGCAACAGGCCGTCGCGGCAGGTGCTGTCGCGGTTGCCTACGATGCGACGACGGCGATCACTGTACCGGACATCGACGTACCGTTAATCGCAGTCGACGACTTGCGCGGTCAGCTTGGCGACATCGCGAACCGGTTCTTTGATTACCCATCACGTTCAGTTCGAGTCATCGGCGTCACCGGTACAAATGGCAAGACGACGGTTGCGTGGCTGCTCGCGCAATGCATGCGACGGCTCGGCAAGCCGTGCGGCTATGTCGGCACCCTGGGTTACGGCACGGCCGAAATTGACGAAGCGGAAGGTATGACGACGCCCGATGTCATCGAGTTGCATCGCCGTCTCGCCGAATTCCGCGACTCTGGTGCTACCTGCGCAGCGATCGAGGTGTCCTCGCATGCGCTTGCGCAGCAGCGCATTGACGGTGTGCAGATCGATACCGCGCTATTTACTAATCTGAGCCGCGATCACCTCGACTATCACGGTGATATGCGCGCCTACGCGGAAGCGAAAGCGTCGTTGTTTCTCGATGCCGGACCGACGCGCCGTATCATCAACATGGACTCCGAGTTCGGTACGCAGCTCGCGTCACGATGCGGACCGGACGTCGTAACGGTATCGACGAACTTCGATCGAGTTGCGAACGACCGTCCGTACGTTTTTGTTCGCGCCGTGATTGCGAGAGAGGACGGCTTCGAAGTTTCGGTTCGCAGCTCCTGGGACAACGGTAGTATCTGGCTTCCATTGCCCGGCGAATTCAATATCGCCAATGCGGTCTTGGTTCTGGCATTCCTGCTAAGTGACGGCATACCGTTTGATGAGGCGAGTGCGGCCTTATCGAAGGTAGTGGCACCGCCCGGCCGATTGCAACGTGTTGACTCGGCAGCTGGCCCCGCGGTCTTCGTTGATTATGCGCACACGCCGAATGCCATCGAGGTGGCGTTGCGAGCCTTACGGTCACACTGTCGCGGCAAACTCTGGTGCGTATTCGGTTGCGGCGGTGACCGCGATACAGGCAAGCGGCCATT
>DAOWGY010000103.1 GCA_030641695.1 Gammaproteobacteria bacterium | reverse complement strand
TCCGACAGTTCGCGCTTCGAGAAGCGCTCCAACTGTTGGAACGCTTCTCGAAGCGCGAGCAAGCTAGTTCGAAACCAAATTGCGACCGGCATGTTTGGCACGATAAAGTGCCGCGTCGGCGGCTCGGATCAGGTTGTCGAGAGTCCCATTGTGGTGCATCTCAGCCACGCCCATCGATATACGCACCGGAATCTGGATCAGGGAATCGCTGCCGTCGGCGGTGTTACCGCTGACGGCCGCACGCACGCGATCGGCAATGGTCATAGCTGTTTCCTCGCCCACATGGGGAAGCAGTACAGCAAACTCATCACCACCATAGCGAACGAGCACGTCCCGAGGACGAAACTGTATGCGCAGAATTCGCGATACGGCGGTAAGCGCCCGGTCACCCGCGATATGACCGAACTTGTCATTGAAGTCCTTGAAGTTGTCAACGTCGATCATGATCAGTGAGACGGGTTCCTCGTCCTTTTCGCAACGAGCGATCTCCCGCGGGAATGATTCTTCCATCGAATGACGATTGCCGAGGCCCGTGAGTGCATCCGTCGTCGCGTGACGCTCGAACTTGCGCAATTCACCATAGCTGTCGGCAATTACCTGGTTGTGGCTTCGTACCCGTTCCGACAATACGACGAGCAGGTTTTTCGCAAAGTCATGCGATGCATCCACCATTCCCCAGAGAATGGTCTGGTGAATGACAAGCAGATGAGTGTCTTCGGCCCCGATCACGTATGCGGACGGATCACGATCCTCGATGATCGACATTTCGCCGACGCAGGCACCGACTTCCATCGTTGCGAGCACGGGTGTACTTGGAGAACCGACATGAACGTTCAGGCTGCCGGACAAAACGATAAAGACATGTTCGTTTTTTTCACCCGGCGACAACAATAATTCGCCCGCGGCGAGGTCGCGACGGTCGCAGCGCTGCAGCAAATCCTGCACATCTTCGGGGCGCACGCTACGGAAAAGCTCCAGCGCCTGCAGCAGGGAGCGTTTGTAATCCGAGTTAATAGTAAGCGTCTGCGCCATCCCTGCGATTTTGTCGGGAATCGGCGCCAAATAACGCCGACTGGACCACACTATGGTCAGGCAATTCTGCGGTTTTTGAACTAGTTATCAATTTCGAGCTCTTGTCGCGCGCTGGCGAACGCGATGCGGTCTTCTTCGTTGGGTTCCGGATATCGCAAGCCGATGCTCTCCAGCGCCTTGATGATGGTCTCGGCGACGCGGGCCTGCATGTAGCTCTTGTCGTCGGCGGGAATGGCGTACCAGGGTGCCCATGGGCGCGACGTCGCATTGAGTGCTTCTTCGTAGGCATGCATGTAGTCGTCCCAGTGGCGCCTCTCGACCACATCCCTGGGCTCGAACTTCCAGTTCTTGTCGGCATTGTCCAGTCGGGCAAGAAAACGCCGCTTCTGCTCATCGCGGGATACGTTGAGCCAGAACTTGAGAATCACGGTGCCATTGCGCGCGAGATGTTCCTCGTGCTCCCGAATCGAATGCAGGCGTTCGTCCCAAATTACCTCGAGGTTGAGTTCGCCGGGGATTCTTTGCGACGCCAGGATCTTCGGGTGCACGCGCACCACGAGCACCTCTTCGTATTGGCTGCGGTTGAAAATGCCTATGCGACCGCGCTCAGGCAGGCAGCGAGTCGTGCGCCAAAGGAAGTCGTGGTCGCGTTCCAGGCTCGACGGCTTTTTGAAACTGAAAACCTGGCAACCGGACGGGTCCACACCCTGCATCACGGCTCGGATCGTGCTGTCCTTGCCGGCGGCATCCATCGCCTGGAACACCAGCAGCACGGCATGACGGTCACCTGCGGCCAGTACGCGCTGCAACTTGTTCAGTGCTTCCGTCGCCGACCTGCGATGCTGGCCTTTGTGGCGATTGCGATCGGTCACGGCGACGGTGCTCGCTGCGGCGATTCGGAATGTGCCATCGAACGGCACGAGATATTCGGACTCGGGTGCCTCGAACATACGTTTCCCCCGTTTGTTATTGCTGTTATTCATGTCGAGCAAGCGCCCACAAGACGTGCTCAGCTACGATTTTCGAGTCTGAATCGCGGCGTTTGTTCAATGCAGCGACAACCTGCGGTGTG
>DAOWGY010000263.1 GCA_030641695.1 Gammaproteobacteria bacterium | reverse complement strand
CAACGATGCGTGAATGCGTGTGGATCGGTGGGCGCCACAGCCAGACCGTCGGTGAGACGACGATGTTTTGCGGGGATAGAGTCGCATTACGTCGCTCGGCGGCCGCTGCCTGTTGCAGGTCGACGCTGTAACTAATGCAGGAAATGCCCTGCCGAGCTATGGAAAAACGGCGGCCACGGTTGGCGAGCGATTCGTTCGTGTCGCAATCACGGGCATCGTCGAGAAACCGGCTTGCCGCTCCTGAGCGCGCGCTGACGTCGTTGACCGGCGTCGCGAAGTGGGCCTCGATGAGCAGCTGTTCGAGGTTGGCGTCGACGTTGACGATGTACTCGTGAACGTCACTGCCGCTCACGGCGGCGCTCGCGTACAGCAAGGTGAGGACGGCACAGTGGCGAGCCATTGTGGAAACTTTGTTAATGATAATCGTTCTCATTTGGTCCGAATATTTTTACAGATCCGATAAGAAATTGCCGTTATGCTGCGGTTCAGGTTCGGTGCGTACAATGCGCCGTTTAACCTGCAACTGGATTAGAATGGCAAGTGCTGGAAGTGTTCCAGTGTGAGCCCAGAAAAAATCGAGGAGACCTCCGTTGAGCAAAATCGCACGTCGCAAGTTTATTCAATTGTCAGCCGTGGCCGCCGCCGGTGTTCTGGTGCAGCCAGGTCGTGAGGCGCGGGCAGAAGACATGCCCCAACTGTCGGAAGACGACCCGATGGCAAGTGGAATGAAGTATACGCACGACGCGAGCACCGTCGATCCGGCGAGTCGCGCGAATCCCGCTGCTGATCAGACCTGTGCGAATTGTGCACTGATCCAGGGTGAGGACGGCGCGGCATGGCGCCCATGTCAGATATTCCCGGGCAAGCTTGTCAATGCCAGTGGCTGGTGCCAGGTTTGGGCACCGAAAGCCTGAGATCCTGACAAATAGTCCTGAAGACGCCGGCTATTGCCGGCGTTTTTATTGCTGCGATTCGCAAAGGGGGGTGGTCTGGCTGTTGGAGCGCTTCTCGAAGCGCGATCCGGTTCTCCGCGTGTACAATCCCCGACTTTAGCCCAGAGATCCGGAGTACCGCCTTGTTTGAATCCCTCGAGCTTCTTGCACCCGATGCCATCATCGGCCTGATCGCGGAGTGCCGAAACGACAGCCGCGACAAGAAGGTCGATCTTGGCATCGGCGTATACCGCAATGCAGCCGGGGAAACGCCTGTCCTCGATGTCGTCAAGCAGGCGGAGCAGCGGCTGGTCGATTCGCAAGCGTCGAAATCGTATATCGGCTCCGCGGGTCCCGCCGACTTCAACACTGTCATGCGGGACATGACGTTCGCGGGCTCAGTCACGAACGAACGCGTCGCGATGCTGCAGACGCCGGGCGGCTCGGCCTCTTTGAGCGTCGCTGCCGGCGTCGTTCTGCGCGCGATGAAGGGCGCTACGCTCTGGGTGAGTAACCCCACATGGGCGAATCACATCCCCCTGCTCGGGGAGGCCGGCCTGGAGATGAAGGTCTACGACTACTACAACGCGAAGCGTCACTCCCTGGATTTCGATCCCATGCTCGAGACGCTGCGCGCCATACCGCGTGGCGACATGATTCTATTCCATGCCAGCTGCCACAACCCGACCGGTATCGACCCGGACGAGGAGCAGTGGCGCACGATCGCCGACATCGTCGTCGAACGTGAGTTGGTGCCGGTGATCGATATGGCTTACCAGGGGTTTGCAACAGATCTTGATACGGACGCCTTCGTCATTCGGCAACTGGCCAGCCAGGTTCCGGAGATGATCGTCTGCAACTCGTGTTCGAAGAATTTCGGGCTGTATCGTGATCGCGTTGGCATCCTGCTGATCATGACTGTGGACAGTCGGACGCGCGACATTGTGCAGTCGCAGGCTGACAATTACGTTCGCACCGTGTATTCGATGCCGCCGGACCATGGCGCCGCAGTAGTCAGCACCATTCTGCATGACGACGGACTTCACGCAGACTGGATCGTCGAGCTCGAAGAGATGCGGGGGCGGCTGCGCGACATGCGTGTACTGCTGCGCGATGCACTGCGCACGAGGGCACCGGGTCATGATTTCTCGCACCTCGTCCGGGCGAACGGTATGTTCAGCTTTCTCGGTGTGTCGGCGGAGAAGGTTGAGAGCCTGAAGCGGGATCACGCGGTTTACATGGTCGACTCGAGCCGCATCAACGTCGCCGGTATTACGCCCACGAACGTCGACCACATCGCCGACTCCATCGCGGCCGTCCTTTGAAGTTCTAATCAGTCTCCCAGATGAGACGGCTGCCTGCGTCGATCGAGAGGCGCTTTGTCGTGCCGGCATTCAATTCGAGGACGAACGTCACAGGCTCCGTCGAGCTTATCGACTCCAGTGATAGCGGCACCGTGTTTGGCACGATGTTCGATACTTTGCCATCGCGCCGCGCAAACAGGATGTCGAGCGGTATGTAAGTGTTCTTCATCCACATCGAGCGATACGCCTCATCGGGATACACGAACAACATGCCGGACATGGGCGGCAATTCACGGACGAACATGAGACCACGCTGGTGCTGTTCGTTATCGATGGCGAGGTGGATTTCGAAGCGGAAGCAGACGAGTTCTCGCGCGACGATGACCAGGACGTCCTTGTCGAAGGCCGCATCGAGTTCCTCGTCCGCGATGGCGAGGAGCGGCACGACGCAAATTCCGAGCAACAGCGAGCGCAGTGCTGTCATTTCGCACTCCAGTCAAGCAGGCCCGCGAAGCGCAGTTCGCGCAGTGACACGCTCGAATCGCCGTTCACTTCGGCGAGTGGTGTGATGCAGTACAGCGTGCCTGAAATCGCATAGCTATCGGAGAGATCCTGGAGTGCGACCTGCTCGTCGACATCCGTCCAGCAGGTGTCGAGCCCTGAGGTGCTGAAAAAACGTCCGCTGCCTTCCTCGATCAGTGTGACGTTGCTGGCGAGCTCCCTGGTGGCCGCACCGCGCTCGAGCGCTGGCAGCGCAATGATGATGGCGATCGCCCGATCGCCGTCGCCTGCGGTCCCGGCGAATCTCAGACGGGCCCCTGCGCCGCCAAGGCGGGGCATGCCCTCGCAGTCGAGCGATTCGGTGGCCCAGTCAATTTGTGCCTCGAAGGCGCCGTACAGGGTGGTCTGCAGGTAGCCGCCATCGCCGCAGCCCTGCGCCAGCGTGGCCGGCAGAGGTAGCAGTGCCGGCGCCGAGGCCGCTTCCCGGGCCTCGCCGCAGGCGCCGATTAGCGCCGCCGCGCACGCGGTGATTAGCAGGCAAATGCCCGTATTTCTGCTTTTTCCGTGCAATGTTTTGCGCCCGTTGCTGTCCGAGGACGCAACATTATTACTGAAGTGGTCATTTGATGGACAATATTCGAAGCAACGAGTTGGCCTCAACAGGCATCCTCTCTACAATGTCACGCCCCATTTCGGCCCGGGAGCCATTGATGAGCGTCGTAGAACAATTCCAACAACTCGAGGCGCATGCCAGCCGCTTGATCATCGGTCAGTCGCACCTGATCAATCGAATGTTGATCGCACTCTTGTGCGACGGTCATCTGCTGGTCGAGGGCGCGCCAGGACTCGCCAAAACGCGCGCCATCAAGGTACTTGCGGACAGTATTGAAGGCGATTTTCACCGCCTGCAATTCACGCCCGACCTGTTGCCCGCGGACCTGACCGGTACCGATATCTACCGACCCCAGGAAGGCACGTTCGAGTTTCGCAAGGGGCCGCTGTTCCACAATCTCATCCTTGCCGACGAAATCAATCGCGCGCCTGCCAAAGTGCAGTCGGCATTGCTGGAAGCGATGGAGGAACGGCAGATCTCCGTCGGCGACAAGAGTTATCCGCTCGACGACCTGTTCCTGGTCATGGCCACGCAAAACCCCATCGAGCAGGAGGGCACCTATCCGCTGCCCGAGGCACAGCTCGATCGCTTTCTGTTGCACACGGAGGTCGGTTACCCGAATGCCGAGGAAGAACGCAGCATCCTGGTGCTGAATCGCGAAGAGGCCAAGGCCGGCCAGCGCGATGCCTTTCAGCCACCGGAGTTGCTGTCCGTGTCCTCGATCATGCAGGCCCGACAGGCCATCCTGCACCTGCATCTCGCGGACGAACTCGAGGAGTACATCGTCAACATCGTCCTTGCGACACGCAACGCAGGCGCCGTTGATGCCTCACTCGAAGGGCAAATCCTCTACGGTGCAAGCCCCCGCGCGAGTATCGGTATCGATCGTGCCGCCCGTGCCCGTGCCTGGTTGGCCGGCCGCGATTACGTTGGCCCGGAAGACATCCAGGACGTCACTGCGGACGTATTGCGCCATCGCCTCGTACTCAGTTTCGAGGCCGAGGCCGACGGCGTCGACGCCAATTCTGTCATCGAACGGATTCTGGATGGCGTCGGTGTGCCCTAGTGAAGCTCGACCACATCCATGAAAATGCGTCACCGGTCAGCGTAAGCCAGCCGGGACTGATCCGGCTGAGTGGCGCCGCCCGCGCGATCGCGCTGAACGTATTGCGCATTCGTTCGTTGCAAACCGGCGCATATGTGTCGCATTTTCGCGGCCGCGGTATGGAATTCGACGAGTCACGGCCTTACCAGCCCGGCGACGATCCGCGCTCGATCGACTGGCGTGTAACGGCGCGCAGCACGACGGCGTACACGAAACTGTTTCGCGAAGAACGCGAACGACCCGTACTCGTCATGGTCGATCTGCGCTCCAACATGCACTTCGCGACGCGCGGTTGTTTCAAGTCCGTGAACGCAAGTCGCGCGGCCGCGCTGCTGTCCTGGGCCGCGCATCATCGCGGTGATCGGCTCGGCGGTCTCATTTTCGGCGACACGATACACCGCGAGCTGAAACCACGGCTCGGCCGCCGGGCTGCGCTGCGATTCCTGCACGAACTCGCCGAACATCCGAACTGGGGAAGTCACGAGCACCGTGACAACGGCGATCGCGAGGCACCACTGACGATGGCCATGGCGTCATTGCGGCGCGTTGCACGGCCCGGCAGCCTGGTCGTCATTTTGAGCGATTTCCTCGGCATGACGAGTGCTGCACAGTCCTATCTCTCGAGCGTTGCACGCCACAACGAGGTCCTCGCCGTGTTTCTGAGCGATCCGCTCGAACGCGAATTACCACCGCCGGGACGCTATCGGCTCGTGACCGATGACGACGAACTCGCCATCGACACTTTTGCGACGGCGGCACGGCGCGATTATGAAACAGCATTCGAAGCGCGCAAGCACGAGCTCGAGTTGTTTTGTCAGCGTTATGGTGTGCACCTGATGCCATTGTCGACTGACGACGATCCCGTCAGCGCGCTGCAGACCGCACTCGGGCGCCGGACCCGCTGATGGATCCGACTCAGATACCGCTCAAGGACCTGCACCTGCCGGAAGCGATCGGCTGGTGGCCGCTGGCTCCGGGCTGGTGGCTTGTTATCGCGCTTCTCGCCATCGGGCTTGGCCTGCTGTTGCGCGCCGGCTTGCGCCGCCGTTCGCGCGGCGCGGCGAGACGCCACGCGCTCGGACAACTGCAGCACTGCCGGTCCGCCTACGCTGATCACGGCAATCCCGTGCAGCTGGGAATCGAGGTGTCCGAAATCCTGCGGCGCACGATGCTTGCCTACGCACCCCGGGCCGATGTCGCCGGGCTGACGGGCGACGAATGGCTCGAATGGCTGGACCGCGATCTTGCGGAGCCGCGGTTTAGCCAGGGCGCAGGTCGCGGCCTGCTTGAATTGCCCTACCGTGACCCGGCCAAAGCGGATGAGGTCGATATCGACAATTTGCTCGCGGTCGTGCAAGAGCGGCTCAAAACTCCGGTCGGAGGGCGCGCCTGATGTTGTCGCTTGCCTGGCCCTGGATGTTGCTGGCGCTGCCGCTACCGTTCATTGCGCGTGCTTTGTTGCCTGAGGCGAATCGCTTGCAGGAGGCAGGCCTAAGGGTGCCGAGTTTTGCGGGCTTTGCGATGCTCGCGGATCGCGCCAGGTCCGAGCAGTTGCTGAACTGGCGTTTCTGGGCCGCGGCGATCGCATGGATATTACTCGTCGTCGCCGTGGCACGCCCCGAGCGTATCGGCGACGAACTCGACGTTCCCGTGTCCGGACGCAATCTCATGATTGCCGTTGATCTCTCCGGGAGCATGGATCAGAAGGACTTCGAGCTCGGCAGCCGCCGCGTCGACCGGCTGGCGGCGACCAAGGCCGTTGCGAGTGATTTCATCAGCCGTCGCGAAGGCGATCGCATCGGCCTGATTCTGTTCGGCGAGCGCGCTTACCTGCAGGTGCCGCTGACACTGGATCGCGAGACTGTGAGGATCCTGCTCATGGAAGCATTCATAGGTCTCGCCGGCGAGAAAACTGCGATCGGCGACGCGATTACGCTCGCGGTGAAACGCATTCATGACCAGGAAGAAGACGCAGGCGAACAGGTGCTCGTGCTGTTGACCGACGGCGCGAATACGGCGGGCGAAATCGACCCGATGAAGGCGGCTGAACTTGCGGCGCAGGTCGGGTTGCGTATTTACACGATCGGCATCGGCGCAGAACAACTCGAAGTTGCGTCAATCATCGGCGGCCGTCGTCGCGTCAACCCGTCGGCTGATCTCGACGAGGACACCCTCACGGGCATTGCCAATCTCACGGGCGGGCGTTACTTCCGCGCGACCGACACAGCTACGCTGCAGGACATCTATCGGCTCGTCGATGAGCTCGAGCCCGTCGAGGAACCCGAGGCGGGATTCCGGCCGGTGAAGTCGCTGTACTTCTGGCCGCTGGCGGGCGCGTTTGCGCTCGCCGCGTTGCTTGGTCTCGTCAGCCTGTTGCAGGCCTTGCGGCTGAGTCGCTCGGGCGAGGTACGAACGCATGCTGGCTGAATTTCATATCCTGCGTCCCGAATGGCTGTGGGCAATCCCTGCAGTGATCGTGACGGCCGTACTGCTCGCGCGCCGGCAACTCGGTCCGGGCAGCTGGCAAAACGTCGTGGATCCGGCACTGGTGCCCCACGTCCTGTCGGGCTCAGCAGGCAGGCGGTCCGATTTCCGCTGGTGGCTACTCGCGCTGGCCGGGGTCATCGGCGCCTTTTCACTGGCGGGACCTGCGTGGCAACGTATCGAGCAACCCGTCTTTCGCTCGGATCAGGCGCTCGTCGTTGCGCTCGACCTGTCTCGTTCCATGGACGCCCAGGACGTCTCGCCGAGCCGCATGTTGCGTGCACGGCTGAAGATTCTGGACATGCTCGAACGTCGTGCGAGCGGGCAAACGGCACTGATTGTTTATTCGGCCAACGCTTTCACCGTGACGCCTCTGACGAACGACACCGATACGATCGCCGCGCTCGTCAACAGCCTGAGCACCGACATCATGCCGAGCCGTGGCAGTTACCCGACCGCAGCTATCCACAAGGGGCAGCAACTTCTCGAGCAAGCGGGCGCGGGATTCGGCGAAGTACTGTTGATTACGGATGGCGGTTCGTCACCCGCTGCTGAGCGCGCTGCACGAGACTTGCGCGAGGCTGGTTTTTCGCTGTCCGTACTTGGCGTCGGTACCCGGCAGGGTGCGCCGATGCCGAAGCGCGCCGGCGGCTTTGTCACCAATCAGGCTGGCCAGATCGCGGTGGCGCGACTCGAGGAGCGATCGCTCAGGGAGCTCGCTGCCGCCGGGGGTGGACGGTATGCGACGCTGTCATCGGACAATCGTGACCTCGACCACCTGATGTCAGGAGAGGTCGGCATACGCCAGGCGAGCGACGACGCGTTGGCCACGGACCAGTGGCGTGAGGAGGGGCCGTGGTTTGCCTTGTTGTTATTGCCGCTTGCTGCGCTCGCATTTCGCCGCGGGTGGGTGATGGTTCTGGCCATCGGGTTGCTGCCGTTGACCGAGCCGGTCGAAGCGTCGCTGTGGGAGGACCTGTGGCGGACAAAGGACCAGCAAGCCGAGCGGCAGTTGCAGGAAGGCCATGCCGAGGATGCGGCGGCACTGTTCGAAGATCCGGAGTGGCAGGCTGTTGCCCGGTACCACGCCGGCGACTATGTGGATAGCGCTGCACGGTTCGCGGAGCAGGGCGACACCCGCAATCTCTACAATCTCGGCAACGCGCTGGCACGACAGGGAGAATTCGAGTCCGCGATCGATGCTTACGAGGAAGTGCTGGAAGTCGACCCCGGCGACGCGGACGCGGAGTACAACCGTGATCTCCTGCAAGAACTTATGGAGCAACAGGAGTCGGAGCAACAGAATCAGGGCGATCAGCAGGAATCGTCGGATCAGTCGGGCGGCGATAGCCAGGAGTCCGAGAACTCGCCCGATAGCGAGAGTACGGATGGCTCCTCCCAGTCGGACAGCGAGTCGAGTGAACAGGACGCGTCGCAACGCGACCAGGAGGCCAGCGAAGAAGATATGCAGGCCCTGCAGGAGGAGCTACAACGAGCAGCAGAGGAGGCCGAGCAAAAATCCGACCAGGAGACGGCACAGCTCAGCGAGGAAGAACTCGAGGCGTTGCGCCGCGCACAGGAACAACAACAGGCCATGGAGCAGTGGTTACGCCGCATTCCGAACGATCCGGGCGGGCTGTTGCGGCGCAAATTCCGCTATCAGTATCAGCGCATGGGTCGTGACCAGGACGGCAACAATCTATGGCCCGACGACGAGGTACAGCCGTGGTAATTTCAGAATCAGTCGGACTGCGTACGATGGCATTGCTTGTCAGCGTATTCGTGCTGGCATCGGCGACGGCGCAAGCCGGCGTGACATCGAGGATCGATCGCAACACGATCGACCTGAACGAGTCATTCATGCTGGAAGTCGTGGTTGACACCGAGATCGATCTGGAGCCGGACATCTCTGCGCTCGACGAAGGGTTTTATGTCGGCCAGAGTACCCAGCTCAGCAATACGATGATCGTCAATGGTGCAATCACGCGCAGCCGGACCTGGACGTACCAGCTCATGGCGAAACGTACGGGGCAGTTGGAGATTCCGCCGATCTCTGTTGGCGCCGAGCAAAGTCAGCCGATTCGAATAACGGTGCGTGAGCCCGCCAATGCGCCGCCAGGCGAAGCGGACGTCTTCATCACCAGCGAAGTCGACTTCAATGAGACCTACGTACAGGCGCAGGTGCTGTACCGCATCAAGGTCTACCGCGCGGTTGCCACTCGACAGCCTGCCTTGCGCGATCCGGTATTCGGTGGCGCCGAAGTACTTATCGAAGTAGCCGGTGACGAGCGCAGCTACGAGGCCTTATTGAACGAACGCACCTACAACGTCGTGGAGAGGGTGTACGCGGTCTTCCCGCAGGAAAGCGGTGAAGTCACGATATCCCCTGCACGCTTCGAGGCGCGAGTGCTACGCGACGGGCGCATTACCGGCCGCAAGGTCTTCGAGTCGGCAGCGCAGACCATCGACGTGTTGCCGATACCGGTGCCGCCGGCGGACAATCCGACCGCTGCCTGGCTGCCGGCGCGCGAGCTGCAACTGACGGAAAACTGGTCCCGGGAACCGAGCGAACTGGCGGCCGGCGAACCGATTACACGCATTGTGACGATTAGTGCACTCGGCCAGCTCGAGACGCAGATTCCGGTGATTGCGCCACCGGTCGTTGACGGCGTCAACGTGTACCCGGACCGTCCGGAGCTCAGCCGGCAGGTCGAGGCGGGTGGCATACGCGGCATGCGCAAGGACCAGTACGCGATGATTGGTGTCAAATCCGGTGTCATCAGTTTGCCGCCACTCGAGATGCCATGGTGGGACGTTGCGGCCGGCGAATGGCGTGTCGCACGCCTGCCGGAGCGCACGATCAACATATTGCCGTCGGGCGAACCGCCGGTTGTTGAAACCGCGCCGACCCTGCCTGCGGAAACCCAACGCAGCGGGGAATCGGGTATCGTCACGGTGCACTCGAGCTTCTGGCGGCTGATTGCCGAAGGGCTTGCCGCGCTCTGGGTTTTGACAATCGTCGCGTGGTGGTGGACGACACGACCGAAGCGCGAGCCAAGGGAGCCAGCACCACCGCCACTGCACAAGCAGCAGGCGCGGTTCCTCAAGGCGGCGCGTGCGGCAGCGCTTGCCGGTGACGGCGCCGGTGTCAGACAGGCGATGCTCGATTGGGGCCGGCTGCAGTGGCCTGACGATGCGCCACGCAGTGTCGGGGCGCTGGCAAAACGTGTTTCGGCACCGCTTGCCGACGAACTCGGGCGGCTGTCGGATTCGGCCTACGGCCAGAACGGGGCTGATTGGGACGGCGAGGCACTGGCGACGTATTTACGTTCGTTCGCGATCCTCGAAGACAAGCCTGCACGCACCAAGGACCTGCTACCTCCGCTCATGCCGCAAGCCTGATTGCGAGGCGCACAGCGGCGCACTTCTCGAAAAACATCGCCGCCGCCTGCCTCGGAGACATCCCTGTTGGAGCGCGCCTTGGCGCGCGATAGATGATCGGCGGATCGCGCTTCGAGAAGCGCTCCAACAACACCCGGCAGCCCGCCCTACGATGAACTCGTTACCAGCGGCCGCTGTTTTCCATCGACGCCCAGGGTTCCTGCGCGGGCAGGGCATCGCCTTTTTGCAGTAGCTCGATCGAGATTTCGTCGGGAGAGCGCACGAACGCCATGTGGCCGTCGCGTGGCGGGCGATTGATAGTGACGCCGGCGTCCATCAGGGTCTGGCAT
>DAOWGY010000282.1 GCA_030641695.1 Gammaproteobacteria bacterium | reverse complement strand
GGGTATTAGCGGCGAAAATCAGTAAATTTCAGAAAACGGCAACAAATCGGACCGACACGTCCGCTGCGGTGATTGCGATCTATCAGCGTACAAACGGCCGCTATTTTGGTATTAAAAGTCGCTAAATACCACTAACCACCACAAAACGCCCAAAAGTCGCTACTTGGTAGTGAATCCGCTGGCGACGACGGTTGTCGATTCTTGCCTCAATTCGTCATCGACACGAACTAAAATCGCGAAATATGTAACAATCGGCTACAAACATGTGGTTAAACGTCAAAAATGTCGACGAAGGTGAAAATATTGTTGACGGCGAAGTCGGGCGTTTGTTTTGATGCGAAATGGCGCAGGTCGTTCTACTGAAGTAGTTAAAAATGTCGGTAAAAAGCGGGGTTTATCCACTAATTACTAAAAATATCGCTTATCTTGCCAATAACGTCATCAACAGTAATGAGCGCCATGGCATCCGGGTGTCGGACGCGCCGGCCCCAGCGGACGTCGTCGACACTCTTGCCCAGATATTGCCTAATTGCGTCCGGGTAGCGATCCACGGTCAGGGACCGGCGCAGGTACGGCCCGGTGCGCGCCGGGTTCGATGTGGCGTAAAGGCCGACAACCGGGGTACCAGCAACGGTTGCCAGGTGCGCGGGGCCCGAATCCGGGCAGATAACGAGGTCCGCCGCGGCCAGCAGCGCAAATAACTGTTTGAGTGTTGTTTGGCCGACGAGATTGGTGGCGCCGGTCGCGGCGCTGATGGCCTCCGCATACTCGCGCTCGAGAGTAGAGTTGTCGATTGTCAGTACGATGCAGGCCTGTTAATGGTCGTGCAGATGGCGAGCGACCGCGACGTAGTTATCGACAGGCCAGTTTCTGAAGTTGCGGCTGCGCTGACTGCTGCAGGGACTGATCACGACGCCGGGGCTAGTACTCTGCTCGCTCGCGAAGCGCTGCTCCGCCTCACCGATCGGGATATCCCAGCGCAGATCGGTCGCACCGGCTCCGATGTAACGTGCGAAACCCATCATCGCTTCCAGCGCGTGCTCGCCTCGTGCGGAGGGAATGCGCTGGTTGGTAAACAGCCATTGCAAGTCGCGTGCGCGCGCTTTATCGAAGCCGACCTTGTGTGGCGCCGATATCAGGTGGCAGAGGACGTTCGCTCGCACCGACGCGTGCATGCAAAGTGCGACATCGAAACGCTTGTCCCGCAGTTGGCGACGTACGTCGGCGTACGCGCGCAATCCTTTGGATTTGTCGAAGGTGATAAACTCCACGTCCGGTATGTCGCCCATCAGGGTCGCTTCGGTTCTGCCGATGACCCAGGTGATGCGAGCGTCAGGCCAGTTATCCTGAAGGTTACGCACGACCGCGAGCGCATGGCAGGTATCGCCAATCGCCGAAAGTCGAACGATGCAGACGTCTTCGGGCGCAGAGTTTGCGAACAAGTGAGACAAGTCGATAACAAGGGACGGATCCGTTGACCGAAACCGTCGAGAAGACCGCGACCGGCGCCCTCCTATACGATAAGGCCATCATCAACCAGATTTCCGAAGATCGCTTCACGCCGGGCGGCTGGTTGCACGCAGAGCTGCTCAAGGGATCGCTGGGATCGGGCGGCCGCGGCAACACCATGTTCGTCGGCAACGTGCCGCGGCAATTCGTGCTGCGTCATTTCATGCGCGGTGGCATGATCGGCAAGGTTGTCCGCGATCGCTACGTGTGGACCGGTGAGGACAGCACGCGACCCTTCGTAGAGTGGCGGTTGCTCGCGAAACTTGCGGTCAACGATCTGCGTGTACCGCGGCCTGCGGCGGCCAGGTATCGCCGCCTGGGACCCACCTACACGGCCGATATCATTACTGTCCGCATACCCGAAGTTCGGCCCCTGTCACAGTTCATTACGATGCAGGCGCGCGACGAGGAGTTCTGGCAGACGATGGGCGCCGCGATTCACGAGTTTCACGGATCGGGCGTTTACCACGCTGATATGAATGCTTACAACCTGCAGATCGATAATGCAGGCAAACTCTGGATGCTCGATTTCGATCGGGGCCGCTTGTTGCAGCCAGGCGCATGGCAACAGAAAACCCTGAATCGCCTGCATCGCTCACTCGTGAAGATCAAGACCCTGGACCCGGGCGTGCATTTCGACAACGGAAACTGGGAAGCTCTGCTCGAAGGCTATTTCAATGCCTCGAGATCCGCGTAGCAATCTTCGTAACCCTCCGGCAGATTCTTGAATTTGCGATGGATCCACAAGTACTGCTCCGGGCAGCTGCGAATGTGTTGTTCGAGTACCCGCACGTACTGTTTCGTGTCTTCGACAGGATCGCCACTCGGAAAATTCTCGAGCGGCGGAAGTATCTGGTGCACGTAACTGCCGTCTTCGAGGCGTCGCGGAAAAAACGGTAGCGTTACGGCATGGCCGAGCCGTGCCAGCGTGGATGTTGCTGTCGTATGCATTGACGGCACGCCGAAAAACGAAATGACCTCCGAGCCCTTGCGGTCGTAGCTTTGATCCGGTGCGTACCAGATCGGGCGGCCTTTGCGCAGGTTGCGCACCATCTTCTTAATATCCCGTTTCTCTATCGTATCGTCGGCTGAACGCTCACGACCGGTGCGTTGAATTTCGGTGATGAATTCGCTGCGGTTTTTTCGATACACGGCATCGAAGGGTGGGCAGTTCATCGCCAGTACGCGACCCGATATCTCGAGGGTCGTGAAATGAGCGCTCAGCAGAATGACGCCCTTGCCGTCATCGAGTGCAGTTCGAAGATGTTCGAGCCCCTCGAGACGCGCCAGTTTCAGATGAGTTTTGTCGCTTGCCCAGCGGCCGAGGCCCATCTCCATCAGCGACATACCGAGCGCCTCGAAGTGCCGTTTCGCGAGCGCGTCACGTTCGGATGCACGGAGATCGGGGAAACACAATTCAATGTTGCGCCGGACGATTGCGCGGCGGCTGCCGGCGGCGCAATGAACGAGGCGCCCGAGCAGACGTCCCGTGGCCAACGCCACCGAATGCGGCAGCAGGCACAGCACGCGCAGGACGCCCATACCCAGCCAGGTCAGCCAGTAACGTGGTCCCCAAAAATGGTGGAGTGGCTTGCGTTCGTCGCTCATCGTCAAGGGACAGTTTACTTTCTTAATAAAAAGGGGTCAGAGCCCTTTTTCGTCAACAACGCAGAACAAGCCCCGAGGTCACAGCAAAAAGGGCTCTGACCCCTTTTTATTCCGACATACCGTCGACGTAATCGTCACTGGCGTCAGTGTCCTCGTGTACGGTCGATTCCGCCGGCGCTTCGACGGGCGGGTCGACAGGCGCCTCGGCGGTCGCGATGCCGACGTGAAACGCGGCAAAGCCGGGCATGACAACCTGGTTACGGGCCATGCCGATAATGCGTCCCGTGTAGGGCGAATGCAGTTCGCTGCGGGCGTTGCTCATCGGGTCGGTAATCGTGCCGAGCAAATCGCCCTCGCGCACGGTGCTGCCGAGACTGACGTCTGCAAGCAAAATGCCGCCACTGTCGGCGCGCACCCAGGATGAGCGGTAATACACCGGCTCGGGATCGGCGGCCCACAAGCGCTTCTTGCGCATCATGCCGATGGCGCTGATCAGCGTTTGGATGCCTTTCACGCCGTGTTTGACTTCGTTCAGTTCCAGCTGCGACGGGCCGCCGGCTTCGAGCGTCACCGCCGGAATGCCTGCCTCGGTCGCCGCGTGTCGCAGCGTGCCGACCGCCGGCGAACTGTGCAGAATCACCATCGCGCCAAATCCCTGCGTCAGGGTCACGACGTCGGGGTTGCGCAGGTCAGCACGGATCTGCGGCAGATTGGCACGTTCGAACGAGCCGGTGTGCAGATCGACCAATGCGTCGCAATGGGCGACGACATTGGTAAAGAAAGAGTGCGCAATACGCGCCGCGGCGCTGCCCTTCGGATTGCCCGGGAAGTAGCGATTAAGGTCACGGCGGTCGGGCAGGTAGCGCGAGCCGCGCCGAAATCCCTGCACGTTAACGATCGGCACGCCGATAATCGCACCTGACAATTTCTCGGCATTGAGGTCGTGTAATACGCGACGGACCATCTCAACGCCATTGAGTTCGTCGCCGTGTACCGCGGCGGTCAGGCACAGAGTCGGTCCCGGAAGCGCGCCATTGACGACGAGCACCGGCGTTGAAACCGGCACGCCTTCGAACAGTTCGGTCGCCGACCAGGACAGCCGTATTGTGGAGCCTGGCGCGATTTCGGTATCCAGCAAGAGTAACGGCTCGGCGAGGCCTTCGGCTGTCGTCACAGCTTCGGCGAGGGGTACGTCCTGCGGATGGCTGGGCACAGCCTCGACCAATTCCTGCGCCATTGCCGCGACTTCGCTGGAACGCGAGTCCGCATCGTCGGTCGTATCGTCACGTATATTGGCGCCATTGTCGGCCGGATCCACGGCAACTTCTGCGGCGACAACCCAGGTGCTTGCGGCGGCCAGTAGCAGGCCGATTGCAAGGTGACATAAGGCTTTTTTGGGGTGCTGGGAGGTCATGGCTGAGTCGTGGCATCGTGGTGGCCGGCGAGCGGCGATTTGCCGCAGCCGGCAAAGCTCATTAGCATCGCCAACATTACACTGAGTTCCTTTGTTTTTCTGTGAACTAATCAATAATTTGCGATTGAAACTTGAACTGAACTAAATGGCAAGAAAAACACAATATTTGAATCTGCCGCTGGCGCTGCTGCTGGCCCTGGTCACAACACCGGCCCATACAGAGGAGACCTTCCCGTTCCCCGAAGAATTACAGCCCGACGTCGATTTCTGGGTGTCAGTATTCACCCGCTACGATAGCGACGAGGGCGTGCTGCACGATAATCGTGACCTCGGCGTCGTTTACGAACGCGTTGACATGCCGGCGAAAATCAGCCGCCGCGAGCGCAATCGGCGGGTCAAGAAACGCCGCGACGCTTTGGCCGCAGTCCTGCGCTCTCTGGCGAGCGGCAAGCGCGACAATCTGAATGCGGAGGAAGCCCGCGTGCTGGCGCTGTGGCCGGCGGATGTCAGTAACGCGACACTCAAAGCCGCCACCGGCCGCATACGCTTTCAGCAGGGACTGTCGGATCGCTTCCGCGACGGTTTGCAGCGTTCAGGCCGCTGGCGGGATTTCATCGAAACCGAGTTCACGGCGCTTGGTGTTCCCGTCGAACTCGCCGCGTTACCGCATGTCGAGTCTTCCTACAATCCCGATGCGCGCTCACATGTCGGTGCTTCGGGTATCTGGCAGTTCACGCGCAGCACGGGGCGTCGTTTCATGCGCGTGGATCACGTCGTCGATGAACGCAACGATCCGTTCGAGGCAACACGAGGCGCCGGCAAGCTGCTCGCCTACAATTACTCCATTGCCGGCAACTGGCCGATGGCAATCACGGCGTATAACCATGGTTTGTCAGGTGTGCGCCGAGCGATGCGGCGCTACGGCGACACCGCCTACGTGGACATATTGCGCAACTACAACGGCCGCACGTTCGGTTTCGCATCACGCAATTTTTACGTCGCATTTCTTGCCGCAAAAGAAGTGGACGGGAATCCGGAGAATTATTTTCCCGGCATCGCACGCGAGTCGCCCACGGCTTATGCAGAATTGAAATTGCCGGACTATGTTCCGGCCGACGACCTGGCGCAGGCGCTCGGCGTTTCGACCAGGCAAATCGCGAAACACAACCCAGCTCTGCAACCGACCGTCTGGCAAGGCAGCAAGCACATGCCACGTGGTTACCGGGTGCGGATGCCGGAAAGCTCGCTCGGCGGCTCGCTCGACAAGCTCGTCGCCAACGTGCCGGCGGAAAGCTGGCGCCGTGAACAACTGCCCGATCTGTTTCACACGGTCGCCCGGGGCGACACGCTATCGGAGATCGCGGAACGTTACGACACTCGCGTATCGACGCTCGTTGCACTCAATGGTCTAGGCAGTCGCAACCGGATTCGTGCGGGACAGCAGCTGCGCCTGCCCGCTGCCGGGCCTGCGCCGGTCGTCAGCGTGGCGGCACAACCCGAACCCGAGGTGGTGGTGGAGCCTGTCGTGGTTGCAAGCGTTGTGCCTGTCGAGGTGGACGTGGTCGCGGTGGAAGAGCAGGAGCCGGCTGCGCTCGTGGGGGACCTGGCATCGAGCCTCGTCGGTACCCTCCAAACCGCGTTGTTGTCGGACCCCAGCGACTATACTGTCGCCGAAGACAATACGATCGAGATCCAACCATTGGAAACGCTGGGTCATTACGCGGACTGGCTGGGGCTGCGCACGCAACGACTGCGCGACATCAACGGCTTCGCATTCCGCACACCGGTCGAAGTCGGGCAACGTATCAAGCTCGAGTTTGGGGACATAGACGCACAAACCTTCGAAAATCTGCGGGTCGCGTATCACCGTAGCCAGCAGGACGGATTCTTCCGCAACAATGTCATCACGGGTGTCACCGAACACAGGATCCGCTCCGGTGAGTCGATCTGGATCCTGTCGCTCAGACAGTACGACGTGCCCGTGTGGCTGTTTCGCCAATACAACCCGGGGCTTGACCTCCACAGGATCACGCCGGGGACTACTGTGCGCTTTCCGACCCTCGTCACCACCGATCAATCCTGATGGGAAACCGCGTTCGCATGGCGTTCGTTCGCATGCTGCCCTTGCTGCTGCTGACGGTTGCCGCAGCCGCCTGGTTTAACGATGTGCAACAGGGCGGGCCGTATGTGCTTCGTAACCTGCTACCACCGGCGGTCTTGTTGCTGTTGGCCGCGCTGACGCTGTGGCGGGGTGATGGCAACTGGACGGGCAAGGGCTGGCGCTGGCCGCTCGGCATGCTCGGATTTGCGATCCCGGCACTGGGACTGTCGCTGTATTTGCACTACGCGTACTCGGTCAACCTGAATGGCATGTTCAGTGACGCGGAGCAACCGGCGCAATTGTTTCGCTTCCTGCCCCTGTACACGATTGTGGCCGGAGGTATCGGTTTCAGCATCGGCTGGATCGTCGGCAAGAATGTCTGATGTGAACTGGCCCTTTTTTCCAGGCCGCCAGTTTTGCTAGTCTTGGATGCGACGATACTGAGGATTCCGTATATGGTCGGACGCTGGCACAAACTCGGGAAGATGGGCGGCCTTCTGTTGGCAATACTTGCCTTGCCGGGCTGGCACGGCAGCCCGCAGGCCGGCGAGTTTCCGGTCGCCGACAAGGTTGTCGTCGACAAGTCCAGTCGCAAGTTGCACCTGCTCAAAGGCGGTGTCGCGTTTCGAACCTTCGAAATAGCGCTCGGCATTCGCCCGGTGGGCGACAAGGAGCACGAAGGCGATTTCAAAACACCCGAAGGCAGTTACCTCCTCGATGCCCGCAATCCCGACAGCGAATTTTTTCTCGCGATCCACGTCTCGTACCCGAATCGCGGAGACCGCGCCCAGGCAAGCGAGAAGGGTCTCGATCCTGGCGGAGCGATCATGATCCACGGCCAGCCCAATGACCCGACCCGATCCGAGGCATACTATCGCACGCAGGACTGGACAAACGGCTGTATCGCCGTGTCGAACTCCGACATGATCGATATCTGGCTTATGACGACCGAAAATACGGCGATCGAAATACGTCCCTGAGATTCACAACGAACCGGAACAACAATGACCGATCACGAAACGGTTGACGCCGAGGTATGGCCGGAGGGTAGCCTCGAGGTCCTGTCGCAATTCGAGGTCGATCAGCTGCGTGGCAGCGACGAAGGCGGCCTGTACCCGTTACTGCGCCGATGCATGCTCGCGGTGCTGAATTCCGGTAGCCAGATGGACGATACGAGGGCCGTCCTCGAGCGCTTCAAAGACTTCCGGGTCGGCTTTATCCAGCAGGACCGTGGACTCAAAGTGTCCCTGAGTGGCGCGCCTCCCGACGCTTTTGTCGATGGCAAGATGATTCGCGGCATCCGTGAGCTGCTGTTCGCCGTGCTGCGGGATATCGTTTTCACGCGCAACGAGATTACCGAAGACGGCCGCTTCGACCTGCAGACCGGTGAAGGCACTACGAACGCTGTATTTCACATCGTTCGCAATGCGCGTCTGTTGTTGACGCCGGCCGATGTCAATATCGTCGTCTGCTGGGGTGGCCACGCCATCGGCCGGGAGGAATACGACTACACCAAGCTGGTCGGCTACGAACTCGGCTTGCGAGGGCTGAACGTGTGTACCGGCTGCGGGCCGGGCGCGATGAAGGGCCCGATGAAAGGCGCAACGATCGGACACGCGAAACAGCGCATCCGTGACGGGCGCTACATCGGCATTACCGAACCCGGCATTATTGCCGCCGAGGCGCCGAATCCCATCGTCAATTCACTGGTGATCATGCCGGACATGGAAAAACGTCTCGAGGCATTCGTGCGCGTCGGTCACGGCATCGTCGTTTTTCCCGGTGGTGTCGGTACCGCGGAGGAAATCCTCTATTTGCTGGGCGTTCTGTTGCACCCGGACAACTCGACGCAGCCTTTGCCGGTGATCATGACGGGCCCGGCCTCGTCCGAACCGTACTTTCGGCAGATCGATGATTTCGTTGTCGCTACCCTCGGTAAGGAAGCACGACAACGCTACTCGATCGTCATCGACAATCCGCGCGCTGTCGCACGGAAGCTTGCACGCGGGCTCGACGATGTGCACGAATTTCGCAAGCAACACGGAGACGCCTACTATTTCAACTGGCGCCTGTCGATCGACCGCGACTTCCAGCAACCGTTCAGGGCGACTCACGATACGATGAGTGCGTTGCAAATCAGCGAGGAGTTGCCGCCGCATGTACTTGCGGCCAATTTGCGTCGCGCGTTTTCCGGCATCGTCTCGGGCAACGTTCGCGATGACACGGCCGCCCAGATCGAAAAACACGGCCCGTTTCGTATCAACGGGTCGGCGCGCATCATGACGTTGCTGGATGAACTGCTGGCATCGTTCGTCGTGCAGAAGCGCATGAAAATTGCCGCCGGTTCCTACAAGCCCTGCTATCGGGTCAGCAACTGAGAACCATCCGGCCGCCTGCGGTCGGCCACCGCGTTATTGTCAAACGCACGGTCAGCATTCCCGGGCGGTCCTGCTGATTAAGTAAAAACGAACTACAACTCATTGAAAATTATGTAAAAAAAGCAACACGGCATTGTGATGTAGTTCCTGTGATTCAAGCCTGATTAAACATAGGATTTAGTCAAAGGATTGCCGAGCAAGCTTGATGCCTGACAGCAAAAACATGAGATGGGTGGACGACTTCGCAACGGATGCGAAGCCGGAAGCCGAAAAACCCACAGCGACGGTGAGCCCCGATCAACCGGCGGCCAATGACGCTGATGGCTGGCAACAGTACAGGCACTGGATATCGAAAGCGCCTGCGCCACGCGGTCGTCGCGTCGGCATCGATCCGTCGCTGTATACCTGGAAGGGCTATCGCAACTGGAGCGAACAGGTCAAACGTAACTGGACAGACGACCAGGACGACGATTAACGGACGCGCGAAACCGCGACGAATTTGTCGTAATGATTCTCATTAGACGCCGACATAATGTCGGCGTTTTTGTTGCAGCGGTTCGAGAACCGCGATGCGGCCTCGCGGCCGCTGCTATCGCTCGCGGTTCGAGAACCGCTCCAACATCTTGTTTCAAGAAGCGCTCCAACACTGTGATCGTGTCGGCCTTGAAAAACGGTACTGCGTCTTGTTTTCGGGCATTGATTGATCGCGCCGAAGACTTTCAAATAAAGCTGTGATCTGCCTCACGGAGCCGATTCGTAGAGGTGCCTATAGTTGCTCCAAGACTGTTCACTGCTAATGGATTTGCGAAAACAGTATGTCAACCAAGCACCATGAAAACGAAGCGCCGGTCGTCTCTCTGAAAAACGAATCGTCGCGACAACGCTGGGAATTGTTTCACCGGGCAATTGCGCATGCGAAGGAATCGAACAACGCAGCCCTCGCAGAAGCAGATTCCCATGCCGACGAACCCCGTAGCGGTGGTCCGCTGTTATCGATCGTCCGCTAAGCAAGTCCGTTGGAACGCCTCCTGCAATATCTCGACGACCTGGACGACCTGTTCGGCGCCATAGGTTTGCTCGCCGAGAGGCTCCGGAGTCTCGCATCGCTTGCGGGGACGATCTCACTTCTCCTGGTCGTCGAGACGGTGGGAATACTGCTCGCCCTCAGCGAGCCTCCACTCGGCCTTGCCATAGTGACCCTGTTATTTACTGCATTGATGTATCGTGTGGTGACACAGCCCGGGCTGGCACGTCGCCAGCATTATGAGGCGGTCTGAGCCTTCTACCTGTAAGAGCCTACTACATGTAGTGGTCTTGAATTAGGCCCCTGAAACCCTATCGTGTAAGGCTGTACCGCCGCATACGCGGCAGCAGGCGTGCCAATTGACGATGGGGAGGCTCTGGTGAGCAGTAACAACGGCCGGGAAACGCTCGGTTTCCAAACCGAAGTCCGTCAGCTCCTGCAGCTGATGATTCATTCGCTTTACAGCAACAAGGAAATTTTTCTTCGTGAGCTGATTTCGAACGCGTCCGATGCGGCCGACAGGTTACGCTTCGAGGCGCTGGCTGCCCCGGATTTGCTCGGCGACGACACCGACCTCGGCATTCGCGTCGAGTACGACAAGGATGCGAAAACGATCGCCATCGTCGACAACGGCATTGGTATGTCGCGTGACGAACTCATTGACAACCTGGGCACGATCGCGCGTTCAGGAACCGCCGAATTTCTGAGTCGCATGACGGGGGACGAAAAGGAAGATGCGCGCCTGATCGGCCTGTTCGGTGTCGGATTCTATGCGGTGTTCATTGTTGCCGACCAGGTCGTCGTCGAGAGTCGGCGCGCCGGCCTGCCCGCGGAAGAGGGTGTGCGTTGGGAGTCCGATGGTCAGGGCG
>DAOWGY010000370.1 GCA_030641695.1 Gammaproteobacteria bacterium | reverse complement strand
GTGGGCTGTTTCGTTCCGACCACGCCGAATCCGACCTCGGGATTCATCATCATCGTACCCAAAAAAGACGTGACGGTGCTCGATATGGAGGTAGATGAGGCGCTCAGGATGATCATTTCGCTGGGTGTCGTAATACCACCATGGCGGGGCGGCCCGACGGCCGAACTGCCGTTCGAGAATTCATCCGCAGACCAGCTGCTGGAGGGTTCCCCGGAGCGCGAATAGTCGCGCCTCGAGAGGCGCTCCAAGCAGCTCCTGCCTTGCTCTTGGGACTCTCTCGCCGTACCATTCCGCCTCTTTTTTCAAAGCCCCGAAAACCAATGCGCAGCCACTATTGCGGACAAGTTGAACAATCGCTGATCGGCGAGGAGGTGTCGGTCTGCGGCTGGGTACATCGTCGCCGTGACCACGGTGGCGTGATTTTCGTCGATCTGCGCGATCGCGAAGGCTTGTTGCAGGTCGTATTCGACCCGGACCGGGCGGAGATATTCGCCGAGGCCGAGCGCATCCGCGGTGAATACGTGCTGGCCGTGAAGGGTAAGGTCCGTGAGCGGCCCGAGGGCACGATCAATCCCAACATGGTTACTGGCCATGTCGAGGTGCTGGCGCACGAACTCAAGGTGTTGAATCGCTCCGAAACGCCGCCGTTTCACCACGACGAGCACGCCAACGAGGAATTGCGCCTGAAATACCGCTACCTCGATCTGCGTCGGGAGAACATGCTCGGCAACCTGCGGCTGCGTCACCGGGTAACGAGAGCGATGCGCAACTTCCTCGATGACGAAGGTTTTGTCGACGTCGAGACGCCGATGCTGACGCGCGCAACCCCCGAAGGCGCGCGCGATTACATCGTCCCGAGCCGTACTCACCCCGGGAAATTCTTCGCGTTGCCGCAATCACCACAGATCTTCAAGCAGCTGTTGATGATGTCGGGCCTGGATCGCTACTACCAGATCGTGCGCTGCTTCCGTGACGAAGACCTGCGTGCCGACCGTCAACCGGAGTTTACGCAGCTCGATATCGAGATGAGCTTCGTCGACGAAGCAATGGTCACCGGCTCGACGGAGTCGCTGATTCGCTACGTGTTCAAGGCCGTGCTCGACGTCGAATTGCCGGATCCTTTTCCACGCATGACGTATGCCGAGGCGATGCAGCGCTTTGGCTCCGACAAGCCCGATCTGCGCATCGATCTCGAACTCGTTGAAGTATCCGACCTCATGGACGCCGTTGAATTCAAGGTGTTTGCAGGTCCGGCCAGCGATCCCGATGGACGCGTTGCCGCATTGTGCTTACCGGGAGGTGCCACACTGAGTCGCAGGGAAATCGACGACTACACAGCGTTTGTCGGCCGCTACGGCGCGAGAGGGCTCGCGTACATCAAGGTGAACGACGTTGACGCGGGACGCGACGGCTTGCAGTCACCGATCCTCAAGTTTTTGCCGGACGAGGCTGTCAACGGTATCGTGGAGCGCACCAACGCGAAGACCGGCGACCTGATTTTCTTTGGCGCCGACAAGACGCGGGTCGTCAACGATGCTCTGGGTGCGTTGCGCGTCAAACTGGGTGAAGACCGCGGTCTGGTCAAAGACGGCTGGTCGCCACTGTGGGTCATCAATTTCCCGATGTTCGAGAAGGATCCGCAGTCGAAGCGCTGGATGGCGCTGCATCATCCGTTCACCGCACCGGCCGTCGATGACGCAGACGCACTACGTGCCGATCCTGGCAATGCACTGTCGCGCGCCTACGATTTGGTGCTGAACGGCTCCGAGATCGGCGGCGGCTCTATCCGTATCCACAATCAGGAAATGCAGTCCGTGGTCTTCGATCTTCTTGATATCAGCAGGGATGAGGCAGAGGAGAAGTTCGGCTTTCTGCTACGAGCGCTGAAGTACGGCGCGCCGCCACACGGCGGCATCGCGTTCGGACTCGATCGCATCGTGATGCTGATGGCAGGCGCCGAGAGTATTCGCGACGTCATCGCTTTCCCGAAGACGCAGTCTGCGCACGATCCGTTGACCGACGCGCCGGGGGCGGTATCCGCCCAGCAGCTCAAGGAAACCGGCATTCGCCTGCGTACGCCGCGTGGCGAGTAGCTACCGCCGCCCGGAATCAGTTCTCGTCGTAGTTTATTCCGACGACGCCCAGGCGTTGCTGCTGCGACGCGGTAAGCCGTTCAATTTCTGGCAGTCGGTGACGGGCAGCCTGCAGGCCCGTGAATCACACCAGCAGGCCGCAGTACGGGAGTTATGCGAAGAGACCGGCCTTACTGACGAGGGCATTCTCGAATTTGCCGGGGTCAGTCGGCAATTCGCGATCGATCCACGCTGGCGCAAGCGTTTTGCACCAGGTGTTGTCGAGAACGTCGAGTTCGAATGGCGATACCGGGTACCCAAGCCGATGGACATTCGAGTCGATGACAACGAACATACGGAGTACCGATGGCTGCCGATCGCGGAGGCTGTCGACACCGTCTGGTCATGGACGAATCGGGATGCACTACGGAGCTTACTGACGCTATGAATTCGATTGACACGGTCGTTTGCACGCATGGCATCTGGCTGCACGGTGTCGGCATGTTCCTGATCAAGAGGCACCTCGAGCGTGAGTACGGCATGCGCGCGCTCGTCTTCAGTTACCCGTCCGTCACCAATACGCTCGATGAAAACGCCGGTTTGCTCGCGCGTTTTATCGAAGAAAACGGCATTGAGAAAACGCATCTCGTCGGCCACAGCATGGGTGGTCTCGTGATTCTGCGTATGCTCGCGAATCACTACACCGAAGTTCCGGGTCGCGTCGTCTGCATTGGATCTCCGTTAAGCGGTTCCCGAGCTGCCAATTTCCTGCATGAACAGGATTGGGGTGAACACCTGCTCGGCAAATCGCTACCCCAGGGAACGATTCACGGCGTTGCCAATGAATGGGCGAGCGAGGTCTCCGAGCACCGTGAGATCGGCTGTGTGGCCGGTTCGATCCCCGTGGGTATGGGCCACATCGCTGGCGCCTTCGGTGAGCCCAACGATGGCACGGTTGCCGTGTCCGAGACCCGGCTTGATGGTGCGACTGACCACGTAACCCTTCCCGTGACGCACATGGGGCTGCTGATCTCGCGCAATGTCGCTGATCAGATCGGGGCATTTCTGAAGCGTGGCAAGTTTCTTAGAGAATAGCTGTAGGAGCGCTTCTCGAAGCGCGATTGTTGGAGCGGTTCTGGAACCGCGATTGCGATTAGTTCGAATCGCGCTTCGAGAAGCGCTCCTACAGGTCAGACGGCAGCTTTGGTGAAGACAATAGCTCCTCGAATCTCGACCAGCGTTCTGCCGGATCGTCTGTGCCGCGTTCCATGTACTCGCGCACCAGGTCCTTGCCGTAGTTGTAATTGATCACGTAACTGCGATACGTGTCGATGAAGTCCGCGCGTTGATCCGCCCGTTCCGGTGTCATCAGAGAGTAGTGAACCAGCCATTCGATAGCCTGCTCGCGGGACATGTCGCCATTGAGGTAATCGCGAGCCGCCTCGTTGCCGGCGTAATTGAGTTTCCCGAGTAGCTTGTCGAGCGCATAGAAGCGATCCGCTTCACTCGCGTCCAGTCCGGCGATCGGGAACAGCACCTCGCGTTCGAACCGTACACGCTCATCGTCCGGAAACGCGAGCTGAATTCCATAGTTGCCGCTGCCTTCCGCGATCAGGGATTGCGGACTGAACAACGGGTACAGTGAATACTCCGTCCAGCCTTTGCCATGAACGAGGTTCAGCTCCAGCAGTGCGTTATACGTGTGGTGCCCCGGATAGCCCTCGTGGCAGCCGAGGTCCACCGCGCCGTCGATGCGCCGGGGGAGATCGGTATTGAACTGAATCAGGCTTTGCGAATCGCCCTGGTACCAGTTGTAGCCGGACCAGGGTTTGTCGGTGACGTACTCCACCGTGTACGACTCACCTTCGGGAAGCTCGATGAACTCGAGTGTGCGGCGTCGGCACTCCTCGGTCGCCGTTTCGAGAACTTCCGCGAGTTTGTCGGGCGGGATCTCGAACTGGCTGCGAAACGCGTTGACACGGACCGACAACTCGTCGTCGCCCGGAAGCAGTGCGTCGATTTCGGCGAGTATGGCGTCGAAATGTGCAGCGTCATAGTCAGGTGCACGTACGCCGAACAGTCGTTCCGATTCCTCGTCAAACGTGCCCGACTTTCCGCTGGCAAGGTCGATGCGGGCATCGAGCGCGCGCAGCCGCGCGAGCAG